>JAGWGU010000054.1 GCA_028867275.1 Nitrososphaerota archaeon | reverse complement strand
CACAAATTTCTATTGTTTACTTGCATTTTGAATCAGCGTTATCCATTTGTTTTCACCATTGATCTCAATTCCACAAGCTTCTGACGGAGTTTTCCCATCTAATCCCATGTTAGGTCTAATGTAATTATGGAATAACTGATAACCTGTGAGAATTGGCGTATCAGGCTTTCTTTAGCCCTCATTTTTTCAAAACCTAGATTGATTGAGAATCTCTTACTGCAAGACTTGCAAAGGTACATCTGTAAATCTCCATATTTGTTATGTCTTGAACAGATCATGAGACATATTCATTAAGTTCGGAACATGTCATTTGCTCATGGTAACTCTTGCGAAGGAACTTACCACAAGAGTTGTCATCATTACAGTCTTTTACGCAATAATTTCTTACTTTATCATACAAAGACATCAATCAACATCAGATAATTTGGAGACATCCATTCCGTTACTCTTTGTTACTTTTGGAGCGGTAATACTGATTAGCGTTCTGTTCTCCCTGAAAAAATATCACGTATGGGACTCCAAGAAATAGCATATGATTATGCCCTGATCCAAAACAGGTCAAATTATGCACTATGAATAGAACAGAACCTCGTTTTGGGCTCTGTAAAGTTCACATTAGTTTCATATCCCTGTAAAAAAGCGTCGGGACATGTTGATGAATTATAATTTACATTGAATGTTGACTCCGTTCAGGCTTATGATCTGTTATTTGAAGTTCGGAATCATGTGATATTGGCGTTCTGCTACTCCCCATGCTATGGCAAATGCAACTATGCTTGCCACCAATATGGCGCCAACAATATGTGCTGTATTTAGTGGAAGGCATCCTACATTGTATATGTAAGCTTGTTCTCCACATGGTTGTTGTGCAAATGCTAAGTTAGTACCTGCCATGGCAAGTATACCTAGCGTCATAACGAGTCCAGCTAGTTTTGCTGTACCTAAGCTAACCATGTGATATATACAACATCGCAATATTTACGGCTAGCTAGAATTTCTACTTGCATTCTGTATCAAGGTCATCCAGGTCCTTTCTCTGTCTCGTTGTGGGTTCTGCCATCTGTACTTTTCTTCAATATGTCGAATGGTTTTGTCCATCTATTCCCACAAGGGTTAGAGTAGACTTGATCATCTGAATTTTTCTAATCTTCAAAGCAATCATCTTATTCAGTTCGTCTCTTGATATAGACTCTATTTCAGCCACAATGTCATATGCGCCCATGATACCATGCGCTTCTTTGACACACGATATTGTCTTTAGTTCATCTATTACATGTTTTTCAGCGCCGGTTTCACAATTGGCCAAGACATATGCTTTTACCATATCATCATTACAACACAGTTTCTATTATGATTATTTCTAAAAACCAAATATCCACATTTAGAATGTCACACCGCATCATAAAAAAAATTCAATATCTTTTTCTATTATCAAGCCCTTACAACATTATGAAGATAGAGCTAGTATCAAGATCTGATGAGACAGCATTTGAAGATTGTATGAACAAATCCATATCCAATAAAAAGATCAAGGACATAAAATTTACCCATTTTGTGGGACATGACAACGTAGGAATTTTTTCGGCGCTAATAATATATGAAGAATAATCAGTACCCACACCAAACACGGAAAAATTAAGGGAATCTATGTTGCCGGCATAGATTCTGATTCAAGTTCATACAGACTCTTTTTTGGGATCTTTTTGTAGTATTCCTGCAGCATTATACCTGAAAAGAAGCCCATCACTGCACCATATAGCACATGCAGCATCAACGCTCCCCAGATTATCGTACCCAGATGTGCTTTGAGTACAGACACTGCAAGATACTCTTGTCCTGACACAGCAGAGCTTGTTGCTGCATTGAGTGCGGGGATCATCAGGTACAAGGTTATTGGCATGAAAAATATTGCATATACCTCAAGTCCTGTAACACCACCTGCAAAGACTCCCTTCCACATACTTCTAAGATACAGCGCAGGATGCAGCACAGAACACATGCAAAAGACTGCCCCAATTGCGGCAGCTGTTACCATGTGAACAATACTACCAAACAATATGGCAGGTATCCCATGCAACCCTACTGCAAGCCCTATCATCATGTAAAAGCTTCCAGGCGGAAGATTCAGACCGGAATCTATTCCAAAAAATGATGCAAGAAGAGCAACCCCACCTGCAATTCCTGCTACAGAGCCTGCTTTGGCCTTACCATACATCTCGTGCCGAGATATTGGCATCATACAATATAATGCACACCGAAATATTTGAACTTGTTATATTGTTGAAAAGCATGACATTATCTGGACATAGACACTGAACATGGTGATTTTGCATGTTCATATTTTGATTAGTCTTGCTGGTTCTGTCAAACTTCATGTGACATTATCAGATATACGCATGAAGAGTGTATCATAAACTATGAAAAACCAAAACAGGCAAATACCTTTGCGAAACTTAGGAGATTCGTTGTTTTGTACAATATCATTACATTAAACACAGCATTATTGATGATCAGATTTTATTTTCATAACCGTAATTTCGAGGAGACAAACAATGTAGATATAATTGAGACAACTAGTATGATGGGAGCCACAGAGCTAAATTCTGGCACTGCCTGGCTAGCAACAGGCATCTCAGCAGCACTTGTTCCTACCAGTTGTATTGTATGTATACTATGATGATAGTTGATTTCAAATGTAGTCTCAGAAGGAGTATCTGATACGACTACAACTCCATCTGAGTTGTACGGTTCAATGTTGCCATCTATCAAAACTTGGATTTGACCACCAAGCAGTGACTTTGGAACAACAATGTCTGAGATTCCCCTTGTTCCTGTTTCCCCTTGGACAATGAATGATATTGTCTTGCTTTGAGAGTCAAACGCAAAGTTGGACACAGTAGAATTGCTAGATATTCCAACACTAAGTTTTCCATCTTTTGTTGGTACCGAATATTCACGAGGTGTCATCACTAGGAAACTTGTAGACGAGTCTAGTTTTGCAGCAGTGGAGACATCCAATGTACTTAACAGTCCAGATTTTGTTTCAAGTAATGATTCTACGGAATATTTCCCAGTTACATTACCAGGCAGATTAATTGGAACAACATAATCACCATTGCTATTTACCTGGGTTTCTTTAGTTGACACAATATTGCCATGGAAATCTTTTATTTTGACAAGTACTAGCTCTGTTACGGTGTTTCCGTCAATACTTCTGACTGGCACAGTTGCAAGATATGCACCGCCAAATTGATTGACCAAACCGTTCCAGATTGAACCAGATATTTTGACTTGGTCCGATGGTTTGTAGATTTCATGTTCAGTTTGAGTAGTGATGTAATTGTTCGAGTTGGGATTTAGTTTTTTATAAGATGACATGTACGATGACTGGGTTAAACTGACAGTATCGGCATCAGATACTTTTTCAGTTGTCATGTTTCTTGCTTGTGGCTCGTACTGGATTATTTTAGTAGCTACAGAGCTTGAAGATCCATATTGTGCATATACAGTATAATTATTTCCAGGAATCCACAGTTTGCCAGATGCATCCACTTTGACAGAGAAATTGTTTCCAGTTCTTGTTTCTGTATGACTCACAGATATGCCAGTACCTCTAGGATCAATTATCCAGACAGTGACCTGCTTATTTTGGATAAATTTTGATACTTGACCTGAAATTTGTATTGTATCCCCATTATGATACACAGATTTGTCAGTTGAGATAAGAATTCCAGTAGGTGGTACAGGTATGCTGGTACCCACATCTACAAATCCAGTCATCCAAGGATGAAACAGGCAATAGTAATTGTACAACCCAACCTTGTCAAAAGTATGAGAGAACGAGCCACCTTGTGCAATGACTCCACTGTCTATTCTACCATCAAATCCAAGTCCAGGTTTTCCAGTGGTAACTGTATGCACCGCATTGTCATTATTTTTCCATGTTACAGTGTCATTGACTTGTATGGCAAGATCTGAGGGGGAAAATGAGAACGGGATGTTTTGGTTTGAGGCCCCAAGAGGAATTGTCACAGGGATTTCTGCAAAAGAGGTAGAAAATGTAACACATGTTACAACTGACAAAATGAGCAGCATCCAAGATCTAGAAGATTTCAATATAGCATATGTCAATTTTTTTTATTTTAGGCTTGCTTATGATTCCTACTAGTGGATTTCAAAAATAATTGCAGGCATGCTAATCTTTTTAAAAATATAATTTAGACAAATTTGTGAAGGCATATTAGTCATTTTAGAGGAAAAGAAAGTTGTAAGATAAAATACTTGCGCATTTTTCATTAGTAACTGATTTAGGTTTTCAAGTTCATTGCGTGTTGATATGAAACCCGTGTTGGCTGCAACATTGCTTGGAGCAATATCAATTGTGATACTTTTACCTGTGGCAAATGCATTGACGCCCAGATCAGACTTTGGCGATAATATTAGCACGTACAGGTTATTGGGTAGCACAAAAGTATGTGGAGATCATCTCTGCAAGCCTGGAGAATGGAACAGTTGGATAAATAATTTATTTTCAAGTCAAATTAAAAAATTCAGTGATCTAATAGGAATAAAAAATCCATCATCAAACATTATCAAGAATACATCTTATGATACCAAGAACTTGCTTCGCACATCAAGTGGAGACATAACCAGGATTAGTACATTTAGCATGGATGGTGGGAAATTTACTTCTTTCATATCAGTAACCAACAAGGGTACGCTTGACGTAAATCACATTGTAATATCTCAGCTAAATCCAGACGTTAAGACACTCAAAGCATGGATTACCCCTCAGTGGGATTCTAGCATATCACTATACCAGATTAGTTTTGATACATCAAAATCATCACTTACCCAAGAACAAACGCTCAACATTGTCATAGTTACAGATGGCAAACCAGCATTTAGCCTAGATACACTTGCCTCCAACTAGATGTTACAAAAGTTAACCTCTCAGTTGCATACCATCATCTTATTGAAGAAGATAATTACTCTAGCTGTACTAGTTTTGATCATTTCTCCACTTGTCACATCTGGAAATGCCTTTGCAGACTTTAATGCAACAAATGGCAAGTATTTTTGTAACACAAATGACCTGAACGCTGAAAGGTATGGCTATTCATATTTTATCTATCAAGAGAATAGATACTGGGAAGGTGAAAGGCCAGAAGATATTGCTGCAACCATATTGAAGACCAGTTATGGTAGTACGATGTTAGATAACCTAGGTAAGGCATATCACTGTCTCAAAGACAACAACATTGATCCAGACTCGGTGCAAAAAATACCTCCATACTTATTGCAAGGATTGAATTTAGCAAAAGAGCAGAACCCTGAAAAATTTGCACAGATTGCCCCAAACTTTTCAGATTATGTACCAATTCCAGAGTTTGGTACTCTTGCAGGCGTGATTATTGCCATATCAATAATTGGTGCGATAGTAATTTCAAAAAGGATGGTTGGTTCCACATCATAACGGGTAGAAATGTTATATCTATCAAGACATAGTTAAATCCACAATCAAAAGTTGTTAAATTATAATTGATCAAACACTAGAATAATTTCGATTTAATCTTTAAAACAGATTACACCGTACACGAAGGACAAGTGTCAGAGATTACTCCCGAGCGATTACAGACCCTAGCCCAACTTAATCGGCTAAACAACATTATCGCTCCCTCTATGTTTATCATTTACAAATAGGCATAGAGACACTTTTTTATTCAATTACATCTTGTGGAAGAAATAATTAGAGATAAGACATGGATCGCTTTTCCATGCCTAGAAACGGGTCTAGAATCTTTTGTGGAAGTTTTCTCCTATTTCTTCGTAGTATGACATAACAAGTGATTATCTCTCTAATTTTTTCTTCAGGAGTGAGGTTCTGAGAATCACATTCTGCTAGAAAATCAGAATAGTCACTACTGTTAATGTTGATGATTATTTTAGGAGGCAACATGAAGCATTTTTTTATTATTGATTTAATGGAATGTATTCAACCAGAGCTTACTAGAGATTAGTCTCCAATCAAAGATCTTTAGTAAATTGATTTCTTGCACAATTTAGAATCAATATCACTAGCGGCATTCCATACAAATGGTGTTAACACCGTAGAATATCATCCAGTGGGAATTAGTTTTAGGCACACATACAATATGTTTGTCATTCAGATCTGCCAACAGGTGATTTTATTCACATTCTTTACAGCCAAGGTTGGACAGTGCACCATATCAAAGATATAAAATTGGCATAAATGATACAGGTAGGATTATGAGAATTGTGGCTCTAGTTTTATTGATTTTTTACTAGGTTCCCACAATTTTTAGATTCTGAATTCTTTCTAGATACCATCTTTATTCACAAATGTTCACCATACTAGAAGATCACCCCTTGAGCACCACGATATCCATATATTCAAGAATCACATATGCTACCCCAACATCTTCATACACAGGTTCGTATGAGAAAGTAAGAAAACAACAGGAATGGTCTGTTCATGTTTTAATCACAACAAATGTGTGTAAAATTGTTTTTTGAAAAAATAAAAAACAATTAAGGCACTAGTTGTCTTCCGCACTTGGAACATTTTACATGAAACATTTCCATGTATACTTGTTGTTTTGTGTCAACCTCAATACATTGTTTCCCACCTTCTTTACACAGATGGCAAAATTCTTGTTTCATACAGTACTATGGTGCTTCAAAGATATAAGATTAGATCAAAAAAGTTTAGTATAAGAGGATTTCACAGGTTGCAATCCCATATGGCAGGATTTTTGCAATCATCACACAACTTTATAAAATTCATGAAAAACTTTAACCGGCATATTTTTTTATAACAGCTTGTTCACCAATATCTCGTATTTCATTCAATAAATCATCTAAAAGAGTGAGGCTTTGCAAGATCAGTTCTTTTGTCAATTTTCCAGTCGCTGTTTTATTTTTTAGCACAAGTTTTTCATTATATGCAAAACTTGAGAGGCTGATACTATCTTGCATGTTTAGACCCACATAGAATTTTACATAATCAGAAACGGTTCTAATGCCCATACCAAAAGTACAATTTGCCAGTATTTTATTCATGTTTCAAACAACTGAACCAACTATGATTGTATATAGATGGAAAGTGTCTTGCTTTGAGAAAGGTTTGTCACAGATACAGCCCAGTTGCCAGTCTCATAAGACTGGGCAATTGAAAAGAATAGTGAGTAAGTTCCATCAGAGTTTGTAGTTGTAGTAGTGGTGTGAGTCTGTCCAGATGGACTTGTAATGACTCCAGATATGGAGGTATTTGGTTGACCTGTTCCAGATACTTGAATCAAGTCACCTTTGTGATAGATATTCTTGTCAGTTTGGGCAGTAAATGGGTACGAGCCAGTTGACGAACTGCCCGAGCCAACAGAGATAGAAAGAGACTTGGTTTGCCCAAGATTTGTCACTGTTATGCTCCAGTTTCCTATTTCATATGGCTGCAAGGGCGAAAAGAACATGACATAAGATCCATCAGATTGGATTGTAGTGGCAGTAGAGTATGTTTTGCCACTAGGACTTGTAAGAACTCCAGTAATCGAGGTACCTGCCTGGCCTGCACCCATAACTTGGATAAAGTCACCATTGTTGTATACTGACTTGTCAGCCTGTGCAGTAAATGTATCAGAGATTGTTGTCGTAGTACTTGGAGCCACAATTGAAATTGATTGTGAGCCTGTCTGTTGATCTGAAATTACTTGGACTTGATAGCTTCCAGCGGGTAATGCGTTAGAGAGTTGCATCTGATATGACACTTTGCCAGTTGAATCAGACCATGTTGTTTTGTGTAATACTACAAATCCAGTATTGTCAAGCAATTCTATCTGGACTGTTTTTTGCGGATTTGCTCCAATTGCAGTAATTTGTATTGCATCAGTTTGGAGATAACTTGACTTGTCTAAAACAACTGCAAGAGATGTAGGTGGCGGAGATGATGATACCTGTTGCGGTACAGCACTAGCTTTTGTTTCAAGATCAGATAATTTTCCATTCATTTCTACAACATTGCTCTTTAACGTATCAAGTGCAGCCAATGTATTACTCATCGAACCAATCTGCGAATTTATTGAATTAACTTGTGATTTTAATGAATCAAGATCTGCAGTATAGTCAGGTATTTTGAGCTGTGGCTCTGATTTTGCTTGAATCTGTGTGTTTATTGTGAGTATGCCATATACTGCTGCAGATGTTGCAAGCAGAGTCAATATGCCAAGTGTTATAGTTGCATAATCCCTTAACACGGTCATTAATCGTCTCCAAAATATATAGGACGTGCTACTCTATCATCAGATTCAAAGTAACGCAATATTGATTATGCACATTTTTTTATACCGGAAATAAATACCGATATAAAAGATCAGATTTTCCAATGAAACTATTTCCGCAGAATTAATTTCTAGTGATGTATGGTTCGCGTATCAAGTATCTCAAGACATCTTTTGCACAACTGACTCTTGAACAGATTATGCATGCCTGTAATTTGCATGCATCTCATGTCATCCACAGTAAACGTGTGAAGATGACAAAGTGATTGCATAGTATTAGGTAACATAAAATGGCTTTTTCCTGTCAGGTGTTTGTGTCTTCCATAATATGTCCATCCAGAATCCACATGGTCCACAGGTATCAAAGTATGATTTCAAAGATAAAATATTTTGCGTAGAAATTGTTTGCCAACAGTTCACACTAGCGACAAAAAACACAAAAAAATTTTTCCTATTTTCTTTTTCCGTATGAGATGGATTTTGGTCCAGATCTTACATGGAAGTTAAGACAGCACTTGCATTCTTTTTCTACGCATTCTTTTTCTGTATAATGCCCACATATGCCACAGTCACAGTGCATGTGGATTTTTTCTACGCTACTCAATTTCTTACTACAATAGTGCACACCAAGATAAAAATGATCGCCCTATAGTTTACACTGGGTACAAATTTCAAATGAATGTGTATAAAATTAAAAGATATGACGTATGATTTCGTCGTGTATAGTCTCTATGTATTATGACTGACTGATGTATTGGGTTGTTAGTAACAGCCAGCTCGCCCCTCGGCGAACCTTGGGGCATACACTGCTGTTCTATCAAAGCAGTCTTCTGCTGCCACCCTTCGTCTTACGACC
>JAGWGU010000011.1 GCA_028867275.1 Nitrososphaerota archaeon | reverse complement strand
TTAACAACGGAGATCATGTCAACAGAAGACAGACAAATGTTTCCTGCCACATGCGCAGACTGTAAAAAAGAAACACAGGTTCCCTTCAAACCAGCAGAAGGAAGACCAGTATATTGCAAAGAATGTTTACCAAAACATCGTCCAGCACGCAGATTTTAGGCTGAAAAACGCTTAAAAAAAATTTTTTTGAATCAAACCATATTGTTAGATCAGAACGATTAAGTTCATTTCATAAAAAGATCATCCATTGTCCAAGGTACAATCTGCAGAAAATTTTGCAAAAGAACGACACTTGGGCATGATTAGAAAGGATTCAAATGTTCCACACTACGAACATTTGGCAGCCGTCGTAGCAAGACTCAAAAATCTTGGAGTAACTGATGAGGACACACTATCAGCTGCGTGGCTTCACGATATCATAAATTATACAGACACAAGCTTTGATGAATTGGATCAGAGATTTAGCTCAAGAGTGGCAGTTCTGGTCTTGTCAATGTCAAAGGACAAGAACCTTCCAAGATCAATACAAGAAGAACAATATGTAAAACAATTAAAGGAATCAACTCTTGAAGCAAAATTGATCAAGTTATGTGACATATCTTCAAGTATCAAAGATTTGAAGAATTCGTCGTTTTCAAAGACAAAGAAAATAAAGGAAATGAAAAAGAAACTATACTACCTGAATGTGATAAAAACAGATTTAATCAAAAACAAGGCCCAGATGCCAGGAATTATCGGTTTTGTAAATGGAATTAATGACATTGTCACATCATATGGATTACGGCCTGTTGCTTTTCAATGATTTTTCACAGCAATACGGTGTGAAATCAGTTCAACAAACCTTTTAGAGTTGAATCAGAAAAGAGAGTCATGGTACTAGGCCCATACATTCGAAAAGAGATTGAGAGTGCCATTAAAAATTGGTGTCCCAATGTGACCCTGCTGAAAAAGGGTGAATCTCGCTTACAAAAAATTTGGAAATTCAAAAACGGCTCAGATTTCATATATGGATATTTGGTTGGCCAAATGGAGGGGTATATTGCTGGATTCATAGTTGGAAGACATGGCAAAATACCAGATTCAGAAGAAAATAAAGAAATCAGAAAGATGGTAGAAATACGTGCAAAAGAGATCAGGCAAGTAATGTCATCGTATGAGAAAAAAGATAATTGATGTTTTGTATCATATCAGACTTTTATTGAACCAGTACATCCTTCAAACATGGCATTAGACAAAAAAGATAAAAAAATTCTTGATACAATGATAGAAGAAGAAATATCTAAGATACCAGGACTTGTCAAAAATCTTCGTCTACCTCAATATCAGGAAGTCTTTCAGATAGGAAATGAATCAGAATACGTCTACGGGTATACGCACGGCTCAATCATAGGCAAGTTTGAAACATATTATTTTGTCGTACATTCAGGGAAAAAACCAACTGGTGTTGAAGTAGACGAGATAGGAAAAACAATCTTTGAGAAATCAGGCGATATAAGAAACGCCATTTCAAAAACCAAATAACAGTTCCGCAAATACAGCGGCATCTAGACAGCCATCAGAGAAATATGGAACACAACCAAGTAAGATACCAAATATAGATATCAAGTGTTGATAACCAAACTCACTAAAAGATTACAGTAAATGAAAATATTAGATAAAAATTTGAGAAAAATATAGGAATCAGATATTATCTGAATTACCTTATTTTTATTGAGAACCTTCTACTAGTTCAGCAGAAGCAAATCTCTGGCCTACTTGGGTAATTCTTACCTTAGCATTTTGGCCAGCCTTGCCGTCTTTAACAAATATCACAAAGCCTTCTACTCTTGCAATACCGTCGCCTTTTCTACTGATTTCAGTAATGGAAACGTCGTATTCCTTTCCGGTTTCTACTGGTTTTGGACTGTTATCAAAACTTCTACCGCCACCGCCGCCGAATCTTCGACCGCCGCCGTATCCTCCACCTGATCGTCCGCCATACGAACCGCCTCTATCGTTGTAACTCATCGTCGCACCTCCTTCTGATCGTGCATTAGATGACACTCAATAAAAATGCTCGAAATTTGTTTTTGATGTCAAAATTTTGACTCTTTTTCGATCATTCGCTCATTTCATTATACTTAATACGGATAGCGGGACCAATTATTCATGGCAAAAGCCAAAGCAAAACCAAAAGCAAAATCAAAAGCAAAGGCAAAGAAGAAATAAAATAATTTGACCTGTAAAAAAGGTCTTATCCTTTTTCTAAACTTAGTTTTTGTTCTACATTTTAAGAAAATGACAATTTTGAATTTTTAATAAGAAGATCATTTGAGTGATAGTAATGACCTCGTCACAGGACATTGCCAAGAAATCAATTATG
This sequence comes from Nitrososphaerota archaeon, assembly GCA_028867275.1. Classification (GTDB taxonomy): domain Archaea; phylum Thermoproteota; class Nitrososphaeria; order Nitrososphaerales; family Nitrosopumilaceae; genus Nitrosotalea. Next base: position 40,381 of record JAGWGU010000011.1, on the reverse strand, counting down.
TTCCACAAGAAACTAAAAGGTACAATACTACTAGGGCAAAAGTCACGTAGTCTTAGCATAAAGGAGATTCAGCTCATATACACACCGGGTGTTGCAGCAGTATCAAAAGAAGTATTTGATCATCCAGAAAAAAGATTTGTTCTTACATCAAAAAGAAACAACGTAGCAATTGTGACAGATGGAACAAGAATTTTGGGCCTTGGAAATATTGGACCATATGCGGCAATGCCAGTAATGGAAGGAAAAGCAATATTGTACAAACAATATGCTGGAATCACTGCATTTCCAATATGTCTTGGCACCACAGATAAAAAAGAAATAATTCAAACCATCGTGGCAATAGAACCAGTATTTGGTGCAATAAATCTAGAAGACATTGAATCACCAAAGGTTCTAGAAATTTCACGAGAGTTACAAAAAAAAATATCAATCCCAGTATTTCACGATGACAGACATGGTACTTCGGTTGTAGCACTGGCAGCCCTTGTAAACGCACTCAAACTTGTCAAAAAACAATTAAAGTCAATCAAGATCATTGTAGCTGGTGCAGGCTCTGCAGGAGTTGGCATAACTGAGCTGCTCAGATTTGCAGGATGTAAGAATCTGATTGTAGTAGATTCAATAGGAACAATTTACAGAGGGAGAAGAAAAAATATGAATCAATACAAAAATGAAATTGCCAGATATACAAATCCAAAAAGAGAAAAAGGTTCTCTTGAAGATGTAATGAAAAATGCAGATGTCTTTATTGGAGTTTCAGGAATCAGCAATTTGATTACAGAAGATATGATAAAATTGATGAAAAAGGATCCAATAGTGTTTGCACTCACCAATCCAGAACCAGAAATTTATCCCATCGCCGCAAAAAAAGCAGGTGCAAGAATTGTTGCCACAGGTAGCTATCAGTTTAATAACAGAGTAAATAATGCCCTAGTCTTCCCATATCTTATGAGAGCAATCCTAGATCACGGAATATCCAAGATAAATACAAAGATACTTTATGCTGCAGCAATTGCGGTTGCAAACACCATACCAAAGAAACAATTGCGTTATGATAACATAATACCAAATGTTGGAGACAAGAGACTTCAGCAAAACATAACCAGAGCATTAAAAAAGTTTTATAAAAAATAACACATGTCTACATGGCGTTGTAAACAATCAGTGCACTTTATTACAACCATGTCTTGGATCTTGGCATGGCCATATCAAAGACTATAAAATTAGACCAATTCTGCAAGTCCATACTAGATACTGACAGAAATATACGTTCTATTGCAATATTAGACAGCAAAGGAAGACTGCTTCACAGTATGACTCATAGAGGCTTTGTACAACCAAGTTTAGAAAAATGGAACGATGTCCACTATATGGAATGTATGTTTGACATTTCACTTGGAGCAAAATTTGATGATCTCTACGGACCAATCAGATATCACCATTCAGACAAGGATGACTTTGTGATGTTTAGTTTTCCACACCACCGAAACATAATCATCATTACAAGTACAAAGAGAATTAGCCCAATTACCTTTGCAACAAAGATAGCCTACCTGGTAAATGATTTCAAAAAACTTGACTAAGATTTTATTTTAAGAACATTTTAAGTCGATTTTAGGTTTTTCATTACTTTCTGCATATCATTTATTGGAACAATTTTTACCGTACTTGTTGTGGATATTCCCACTGCTATACACATCTGTTCTATATCATGTGCATTTTTTGCATCCAAGATGATTATCCATTCGTGCTCAAGAACAGACATGTAAAATCCCAGTACTTTGTTTATGTTAAATTTTTTTTGTGTAGCCTTCATTTTTCCTTGTATTTCTAGGAATATTTTCTTGCTGTTTTTATTATTCATCGGACATAGATCAGGACTGTGTACCGCAAAGACTCCAAATAACACAAATATCCTCCAAATGATATTTCTAATAAATCTTAACAATTATGAGGCAAGATACAATTTTAAATAAACATACCATCAGGTATGCTAGAGATCTATAATTAGACAATACATTATCAGATGACAATGTTACCTAGTTTTATTAGACCAAAACAATTAGATCAAACAAAAAATAAGAATCTAAATTGTTTAAATCACAGAGCGGTTGAACAATCACATGATAAAACATATCATGGTGCCATACGACAAATCAGAGTCTGCTACCCGCGCATTTGAATATGCAATCGATCTTGCAGAAAAATACAATGCAAGCATCAGTATAGTGACATGTGTTTCAATACAGATTCCAATAGAACCATATTTTGGAACAGCATACATTGAGACTACAAGGCTGTTAAAAGAAGATGCCATAAAATCAACATCAAACCTAGAGTCCAGATTAAAGGAATTAAAGATACAATACAAAATTGACGTATTAGAAGTAACATCAATTACAGATTCATTGACATCATATGCAGAATCTCACAATGTAGACATAATAATAATGGGTTCACGCGGATTAGGAGGTTTTAAAAAATTACTGCTTGGAAGTGTTGCAAGCGGTGTGTCACAGCATTCAAAGTGCCCTGTTTTGATTGTGAAGTAGAATTCAGCAAAAAGGCATCAATACAACAAAATCATTCCAAGTTATTTTCTATATCGTGATGCAAAGGTATTAGCAGAATCATCCAAGTCTCTTACAAACTGTTGGCGCAAGAGATCACCATAGACAACTAGATCTCTTGCCAACATGTCTAATCGTGATTCTAGTTTTGGGTTTATTTTTCCATCTGTAAAATCTTCGCTGTCATTTATGGACACACCATAAGGCATGCTCCATCCATAGCATTGCCGAACTGCGGTTCTCATTTGATCCATTGCGGTCAGGCCTTTCTCATGGGACGCACAGAGATATCCAAAAGTTTTTCCTGCAAATTCTGCCCAAAAGTAATCAAGGAAGTTTTTCATTGCCCCAGACATGGAACCATGATAATCAGGAGTAGAAAGAATCAAGGCATCTGCCCAGACTACATCATCTTTGATCTTTTTTATCCCAAGGCTTGACTGATTTTCACTTGGATCATACAATGGTAATTTGTTTTGCTTGAGATCTAATAGTCGTGTATCTGCACCATATTTTCTTGCAAGATCTAGCGTTATTGATAATGCTGTAGTACTAGAAGCATTGTCACGCAGACTCGAACCTATTCCTAGAACTCGAAATGCCATACATATCCTCTACTTTAAGGGGATAAATAATCTCGTTTTAGTATAATATACAATATTAGATCAACATGGTGTGACCAAGTTTTATAATCCCAAGTCAAATAATAGTAGAAAGCCCAACATATCATGAGTGAAAATATAATTTGAAATTTTACATAGAATTCAACCCATGTAGAGAGTGCAAAGACATAATCAGAGAAGCAAATGAAAACATGTCTACAGACGACGGATCCAAGAAACTTTTACGACACATAACATACAATCACACCGAAGTAGCACAGGCAATAATTGAAGAATTTCCAAAAGAAGCAGATAAGGAAAATTTTCCTTGGTTTAGGTAGAATATTTTCTGTCCAGATCGAGTACTGTCAAAGAACTATTACAGATACGACATATTTTGAGATTGGTCCATGCCGCGTTCTATTACAGAATAGATCGGGGTTTCTAACTTACTCAAAGTTTTTTTCTTGATAAATCCCACTGTCATAATATCAGCACGGAAGATCAAGCTAAGCAACCAATCAAATCCAACTTTTATCTTCTTTTCACGCGTTGGCAAGTGTGCCCAATAAAATGATCTCCACAAGATCCATGCAGAAAATCCACGTATCTTCTTTCCATTAAGAAGCGCGACTCCAGTCCTCTTGCCTATTGTAGCCATCACCCCTTTGTTATGATATAGAAATGGTTTCATCAAGTTTATTTTGCCTGTAATCTCTGCAACCAGATTTTCTGAGACTAGTTTGGCTTGCCTTATTGCAATCTGTGCAGTTGTAGGATATACAATATTGTTTTTGTTGTCAACCAGATGAGCACAGTCTCCTAATGCAAAGATACTAGGATGATCTTTTAGCCTCATATATTGATCAACTACCAAGCGACCTGACTGACCGTGTTCACACTTGAGTGTAGATATAAGCGGGTCTACTGTAACTCCACCTGCCCAGATCAGAGTAGCGCAAGGAATTATAGTATTATCACTTAAGAGTATGTGATCTTCTCCAGCATCCACTGCTTTAGTATTTGTAATTACTTCAATTCCAGATTTTCTAATGTAATCAAGTGCAAATTTACCAAGTTCTTCACCAACCTCAGGCAAAATTCCTTCTCTTGCGGACACAATAATAGTACGAATTTTCATTGAATCAATATTTTTGTAATAGTTTTTTGTTGCATCCTTCAAAAAGTGATGTATTTCTGTTGCGATTTCTATCCCTGCAAATCCCCCACCCACTACTACAAATCGTAAAAGCTGCTCTTGAAGAATTTGATCTCTTTCTTGATCTGCACATTCTAGTACACTAATGATATGATTTCGGATAGCTATTGCATCTTCTAATGTTTTTATTGTAAATGCAAATTCTTCTATGTTAGCATTGCCAAAGAAATTATCCTTACTACCAAGAGCAAGAACAAGATAGTCATATTCTAATACAGTTTCTTTTTGATCAAATATTCTAATTACAGAAACATGTTTGTTTTCCATATCAATGGATAGAATCTTTGCATGACAAAAGTTTGCAGTCCTACAAAAAGATCGAATTGGTGTAGTGATATCACTTGCATGGAGCATTCCGGATGAAACTTCAGGCAACATAGGAGTAAAAAGGAAAAAGTTATCTTGACTTACCAGAGTAATTTCAACGTCATTTCTTTTGAAGTGTGTTTGTAATTCGCGTAACACATTGCTCCCAGCAAAGCCTCCTCCAAGTATTAATATCCTAGTTTTTGCAGGATTTTTCGTACTAAATTTTCGTATCATTTCAGGTTACTTTCACCATGTTCAATAAGAAGATAAAAGGAATGCGTATCATGTATACAAGATTATTTGTCATTACGTCAATAAACCCGTAGCTTCTTTGAGATGAACAAACCTGTAGAAAATATTTGTGTATAACACATTAAGGGAGATTGCGATGGTTTATTCATTAAAAATTACATGGATCTAATAATATCAAGTTCACCAAGAACTAGAATTCCCACAATATCTAGAAACCAGAGTAAACACAACATGAATTAATGCATGGAATTTATTCTTCCATAACAAGAGTCAGTCATGAATAAAGATAGAGGTATTTGTAAAGGGCTGTGTAAAGAACACAAGGTTAGAAAACCAAGAGATGGTACTAGTCGTTATTTATCAGGCCAAGTGCGATGCCAGATTTGCGGGGTTTTCATGTCAAGAGAAGCATGTCACGACAAAGAAAATAAACCTGCAACAGATGATACTGTAGACTTGTATTGCAATTGTTGTGATTGTATGGTAAGGTCAAGACCAAGAAACAAACCTGGGAGCAAATCTAACAAGAAGACACCTCAGGAAGAATATGATGAGTTAAAGGAATTAAGAAAAAAATATTAAAAAATTCAGACTTGCTACTTTTCACTCAGGTAGACTTTCTAGATCTAACAAGGCATGTGATATTGAAGTACTAATAGACCTCAACATGAAGGCATCTAATCACAGGGTGCTGAAATTAAAGTGATTTTTACTAGTACCGTATCTAATGCGGTACTTTTTGCCAAAATTCTTTTCATTTATTGATTCAAAATACTTTCTCCATACAACTTATCAACGATAGGAAACAAGGGCTAGCATTGTTTCAGAGTGACAAAAATGCAAGAAATTTTCAAAAAAATGATTTTGTAAACACATCAATCATATCAATAATGGTTTTAGTAAGCATTGGTTTTTTTGCAGAACAGTCTTTTGCACAAACTGCAACAGCACCTGACCAGCCAACAGGAGTTACAGCGATTGCAGTGTCCCCTACAAGCATCAATCTTAACTGGAGCCCACCTCAGAATAATGGAGGATCGCCAATTACAGGATACAGGATAGATTATAGAATTGCTCCATCATCAACATATTCCACACTTGCCACATTAAATAACGTCACCACATATACTCACACTAGTCTAACTACAGGTAAGACATACATTTACAGAGTTTATGCAATAAATGCAATAGGTACTGGAAGCCCTTCACCAGAAGTTGTCGCTACTCCGACAAGCAGTTCTGCGCCACCAAAAAACATTGCTCCAAATCCTCCACAAAATCTTGTTGCATCAATATATTCTTCAACGCAGATAAATCTCTCATGGAACGCACCATCATCTAACGGCGGACCTCCAGTAACAGGATATAAAATAGATTACATGTTAGACTCTGGAGTTTTTACTACCATCGTAGCAAACTCTGGTAGTACACTTACCACCTATTCTCATACAGGACTGCAAACAGGCCATACATACACTTACAGAGTTTTTTCGATAAATTCTGTTGGTATAGGTAATGCATCAAACACCGCATCTGCAATACCAACACAGATCACCACAGTCCCAGGTTCACCTACTCTTAGTGCAACATCCCTATCCTCCACAAGTATCAGCTTGTCATGGATGCCTCCATCAAGCGATGGAGGATCTGCAATCAAGGGATATAAAATAGAATATGCAAATGGAACATCCACTTACACTATACTTGTTGCAAACACAGGTAACACACAAACTTCATACATTCACAATGGTCTTTCCACAGGTGCAAGCTACACATACCGTGTTACTGCCATCAATTCAATCGGCGCTGGAAATCCATCAAATGTTGTGACTGCCCAGCCTCAAGATACAAAAACCCCAACTATCATCACTGCTGTTGCCATATCACCAACTAGTGTAAAAATATCATGGATCCAGCCATCTCAGACATACGGGCAGATCATAAGCGGATACAAAATTGATCAAGTGATAAGTGGTAACTTTCTTCCAATAGATGATACTGCAAGCAGTGTCACAAGTTATACGATTCCAAACCTTACAACAGGTAAGACATACACTTTCGCAGTGACTGCATTACTATCAGGAGGATCACAGACTAATCCTTCCCCCACTGTTTCTGTCACTCCTACAAGCACATCGTCTGCACCAAATTCATCTGATCAATTGCCATCACAAACCCCAGCACCACAACAAAATCTAGCATTACCAGATCCCCCATCAGGTATCAATGCCACACTAATCTCAGAGAATACAGTACGGATTTCATGGGTAGCGCCATCAAATAACGGCAAACTTCCCATCACAGGATTCAAAATAGAGTCAAAGACTGGAACATCAGATACGTGGTCTACAATTACTTCAAACACGGGGGTTCAAATGTCATTTATCAAATCAGGACTTCAAGCTGGTACAACTTACTTTTATCGAGTATCTTCAATAAGCAATGTAGGAACCAGTCAGCCTTCTAGCCAAGTTTCTGTAAGCACATCACAGACTTCAAGTCAGACACCTACACCTCCGCCATCAGTTCAACTACATTCTCAGGGCATGATTCCTGTTTTCAATACAACTTCAACAATAAGCTATGAAATCACAGGAGGTCAGATATTAGGCATAAGTGTCAATCCAGAAACATTTTCTTTGAACATTAATTTGAAAGATGATAGTCCTGGAACATTATCTGTCACGATTCCAAGAGATATGGTTGATGCAAAGAAACTAGACGGTACAGATGACACATATATTGTTACAGACGATAGAAGCCTTGCCAAGTTTAATGAAACCAAGACTGGGTCATACAGGATGCTTTTGATTCCATTTCCTGCAAACACAAGCAAGATATCAATTTATGGAACAACCGCAGTACCCGAATTTCCAATTGCACTGATTGCATTTCTTATTTCATTTATTCCAGCAATTATGCTTTCAAGAAGAATCATGAAATTAGATCATATCAGATAAGATTCTCATACAGACATTAAGTACATAATGATGTTACCCATTGTTTTAACTCTAGTACCTCATGCAATCATGCATCAGAGTTTCTGTTTAAAGTAATCACTGAGATGTTTTTTCATATTTTGGACAGTATTATAACAATTTCATAAAAAAATTCTACCAATAATTTATCAATAGTACCGGACGAGTGTAACCATGCCAAGAAAAGAATACAAAACAATCACGGTAAAAGTTGACGCCTTTCAACAATTTGCTAAAGCAATAAAAAAGGCAAAACAAGAAGACCCATCACTTGACAACAGTACATTTCTAGTGTCACTTGTGAGCAAGAACCAGAAGAGTAAGAAGAATCGCTCATAGCATACAACAAACACCATGAGTGTCTACAAATGGCCAAAAAATTAGAAATGTGATAGTTAGCTTTTTGCCTTGATACCTATAGATTCATTTAGGTTTAGAGCAAAGTGCCTTTGAACTGTAGAGTTTGTCATTGCAGTTGAATTTATGTTGGAAGACATGGTAGAATTTACACCACCAGACATTGCAATAGGTGAGATTTCTCCCCTGAGATAATTCCATTCATCGCATTCACAACCATTAGAAAACACATAGTCTAAAAACACACAGTAATGAATTTTCAAGTCATTCCGGTTTCATTAGGATTTTCCCAAACAAGTTTCCCTTTAACATTTTGGTGTGAGCTTCCACTGCATTTTCAAATGTATAAATGGAATCAATTATGGATTTTATTTTTCCTTTAGACATCCAAAAAATTCCAGATTCAAGCTCGGAGCGTGTTCCTTGGGTAGAACCCAAAATATTGGTCCCCTTGAAAAATATATGCCTCAAATCAGAATTTACTTCATATCCAGTTGTTGCACCGGTTGTAACAAGAGTTGCTCCATATTTTAGCAAGGCAAGTTCTTTGTTCCAATGAGAGCCTCCAATATGTTCAAAGATTACGTCAACTCCAGAACTGGTTTGCTTCTTTTTTGCCAGGTCCTTTGAGATTGCAAAGACTTGTTTGTTCCAATCTTCTTTTCTATGATCAACAGCAAAATCTGCGCCAAGTTTTATGCATTCCTCCAATTTATTGTGGCTTGCAGTTGCAATTACATCACAACCATAAAGTTTAGCAATTTGAATTCCAAACGTGCCCATACCAGAACCCCCGCCCATGATAAGCACCGTTTGACCAGGTTTGATTTTTGCCCTTCCCACAAGCATGTGCCAGGATGTTGTCATTGTCATTGAAGCAGCTGCTGCATCTTCATAGGATATGTTTTCTGGAATTTTAACCACATTCACCTCAGGTAGATGAGTATACTCACAATATCCACCCCACAAAGGACCGGTTTGGAAACCCCAAACTTTTCTATATCTGCAGTCATATTCGCGTCCTTCAGTACATGCAATGCATACCCTACAAGAGAGGTTACCGTGTGAAACAACTCGATCTCCAACCTTAATTGTAGTGACATCCTCGCCTACTGCAACAACTTGACCTGCAGCATCAGTTCCTGATATATGCGGCATTGGTATTTGTATTGGTTTTCCACGCATTCCCCAAATATCATCATGGTTTAATCCTGCAACTATTACTTTGAAGACTACTTCATGGGATTTTGGTTTGGGTTCAGGCACATCCTTTACTTTGAGAATTTTTTTGTAATCGTCATCAGGGGCATATTCTTCATAGACTAGAGCTTTCATAATTCATGTGAAACATGTTGGCAATATTAAGAAAATGAAGTGTTATCTATATTCGTCACCACAATCACCTATTACTGTAAAAAGATCTTTTGCTTTTGATGTGACAGATTTTATTTTTTCGTCATCTTCTTTGTCTAGTTGTAACAAAAACACTTTCAGGTTATCAGATCTATTTTCAGATATACCAAGTCTGGCACCTATTATCACGCCTGCAACAACAGGCTTGTCCAGTATGTATCTAGTAGCAACATTTGCAATACTAGAACCATGTTTTATTGCGATTTCATTTAATACACACAAGAGTTCCTGAAACAAATTCCAGCCTCCCCATGCATCAATCACATTCTTGTATTTTTGTAAACTATACGTATTCATGTCTGATCTTGAGGGTTCAGGCTTTCCAAGATATTTTTTGGACAGAAATCCCCCACAGAGTGTTCCATACGCAAGAAGATGCACCCCATTTTTCTTACAAAATGGTTCCATTTTGACTTGTGGGCGCTGGTCTAAGATAGAATATTGTACTTGGTTAGATACAAGTTTGAATCCGTGTTCTAACATTATTTCTATTCGGTCAGTATCAAAATTTGTCAGTCCTATATATCGTATCTTTTCTTCATCACGAAGCTTTGAGAGATGATATAGTGCATCAAGGTATCTAGTATCATTATAATCCCACCAGTGAAACTGGAGCACATCTATTAGTTTGACACCCATTCTATGGATTGATTTTTCTACATGGTGCTCAACTATTGATCGAGTCATAGGTCCTGGATTTGGTACAAATTTTGTAAATGCTTGAACTTTTTTTATTTCATCCTCGCCTCTTTGTTTTTCTAGTCTTTGCCTAAACTTTCCAAAATATTCTTCTGCTGGACCATAGATATCTGCCATGTCCCAAGTTGTGAGACCCGAGTCATGATATGAAAACATTTCAGATACTGCAGATTCTGGATCAATATCGCCATGACCTCCTGCCACTTGCCACATCCCGTTTAGTATTCTACATATTTTTAGATCAGGTGCAAATTGCCAAGTCATTTGATTTGACTCCATGAAATATTCTAAAGACACACTTGTTTATTTGATAATCTTTTAGGTAGAAACTATACAACAGGTTCAACAGATAGAGATATCAATCAATTACAAAGGACAAGAAAATGATGGAGAATAATACATGAATTCAGTCCATTTTATGAGAATAAAATCAAGTTACACAATTCCCATGGTACTATTCTTTGCTTCCATTTTGATCTATTCTTACAATTTAGAAGGACAACCACGACATGGAGACGAGATTAACTATCTAGGATGGGCCGGAAATTATATTCACTTGATAAACAATGGTAACCTTAGCAACTCTTGTCTAATATCAATAGACAATTGTGATTCATTGTACCACATACCCGCACATGGTGCCACGTATAGCCCACTGCGAATGGTTTTGATTGGACTTCCTATGAGTCTTGAACATCAAGATACCGGTGACTATTATGACTGGTCTTGTTATTGGTTCACTTGTTACAATTTTCACAATGCCCCAACTATTGAGCAAATGGCTGCAGGTCGTACACTATCTCCAGTATTTGGAGCACTCACTGTAGTGGTTACATTTCTGATTGGGAAGATTCTCTTTAACAGAAACATGGGCATAATTTTTTCACTTTTTTTCATGTTTTACAACCTTTGGGTGTGGTACAGTAGAACCATAATGACAGAAGTTCATTATATTTTTTTCAGTATGCTATCCCTATTGCTTTTGCTGTATTCTTTTAAAACAGGCAGTCTTAGAATAAAATATCTAATTTTGAGTGGAGTCGCATTTGGATGCGCATTTACTTCAAAGTTATTATCTGTGGAATTTTCAATATTGTTTGCAGGAATAATTTTATTGAATGGTGTGTCTCAGAGGCAACCTGGATCAGTGGTTAACAGAAATCAGATCTTGCGAATTAGTTTAACAATTTTTGCATTTTTCTGTATTGCAGTGTTTGCATTTCTTCTAACAGAGCCTGGATTTTATAAAAACCCTATTCTTCAGATCAAGGTTATGAAATCAGACATGGACAACTATAATCGTGATGTGTGGTTCATTGCATATCCAACCATACAAGGACTGCAACCAACTCGAATGCTCTTGCTCTTTCACTATGCCTTATTTCCAAGCCCAATAGAACACACAATACCTGGAGCATACCCCAATTCCACTTTCAAACTAGGCTGGAATAGCCCTCTTACTAACTCCAGCATACCGTTGACCATCTTTTTCTTTGTTGGGATGGGATATGTTATCCAAAAAATAAGAAAAACCAAAGACTGTATTCCAGAGTTACTTGTACTAATTTGGTTTGCTAGCACTTTTATCACTACACTCATGATTGCAAGAGATCTTTCACTTGAGAGATATATGCTGCCATTTTTGATCTCAATCATAGTTATTGCATCATATGGATTTTACAGGTTTACAAGACATATCGCAAGTAAAAAGATACAAGTTGCGTTTATAGCATGTACCATATTTGCTCATGCTGCTACTTCCATGTCGTACTGGCAAAAGATCTATTTTTCACCAGAGGCATTTTGGACAAATCCATTACCATATGGAACACTCCAAGAATCACTGGTAAACCCATTCACGCTATTTGTCAGTATAACATTTATGGTATTTTTCGCATTTCAGATAGCAATTCAATTAAAAAACAAAGTTACAGCATAGATAACAGAATTATCACATTCATTCAGAATCACAATCTTCTAGTCTGTTTTTATCATAGAGTAATTTGTTATTTTCAATTTTTACAATAGAGCCTGTCGAGAAGCACATTTCACTTCGTTTTCCGTGTATGTCTATCACAATGATAGATGAGACATCTTCACAGGGTACAGAAACCAAGAGAATGGCATCTTTTTGATCATTTTGAGCCTCAACCCAACATGCATTTGGTAGAATGGTTTTGCACTCTACAAAATTTGGCAGCGATATATTTACAGACATGTAAAAATGGAATTCACTACTGTATATTATAGATTATTCAAGTAATTTTACCTAACAGAATTAAAACTAGACAAACGAGATATTTTGGAAGATCCACCACATCAAAATTGAAATATTTAGACTGTGATCTATTATCAGTTGAAGAAATCAATTCTTTCAATAGTGATGGGAGTAGGTTTTGCAGCAGTCGCAATATTTTTCCTAGCCATCTTCCTACCAATAATTCCCACCTCTGAAAAGTACAGCATGTCAGTTGATCCCATAATAGTAAAAGACGAGATGGGTACAGAAACACATGTTGCCATCAAGAACACAGGAACTAATGCATTGACTAACGTTGTTGTGGATTATGGAGGCTCGGCAAAATCAGAGGTCATCCCCATACTTAACCCAGGAGAAAAGATTTCACTCTCACCGCCAGATGGTAGTGATCTTAACGAAGTACGGATAACAACAGATCAGGGAATCAACATAACAAAAGAATACAGAACTCCTGCAAGTGCAAGCTTTGTTGGAAATTCAGGTTATGGCGGGTAAGTTTTTTGCACCAGCAATATTATGGATAGACTATCATTTGAACAATAATCATGTACTATTTTTAAGGAACAGAATATTTCTTTACAAGTTTAATCAATTGGGTAGCAACTTTTTCTGCGTCAGAATTTGGATTTACTACACATAAAATTATACCATATCTACCAAGTGGAGCAGTGATACGTTTTGCTTTCTCATATTTTGCCATTGCATAAAGCGGCTCACCTAATGTTCTATGAGATCTTCTAGTTACCCATCGTAATGATGCATCAGCTAGGGATTTTTCTATATCTTCTCGTGTCTGCAGACTTTTGATTCCTTCACGTTCTTTAAAATGAAATTCTGCTCTATACGATACTGCAACCAAGGTGATATCGTTGTTAGACTGCATTATTTCATCACAGATCTTTTCAAGATTCATTGTTTTTTTCCTGAGAGCACATCTCCCATGTCATAACACTTGTCAGCAGAGTCAAACAACGCAATTGATCTATTTACTAGTTTAGGTGCATTTGTACGATCATCATTTGCCTTATCAACTAGTGATTGTGCAAAATTTCGTAATGCATTTGCCTTGTTATACCACGCATTAGCATACTCTGGATTTAGCTCAATTGCTTTGTCATAGCAGACAATAGATTCTTCAAATCTCTTTAGTCTAGAGAGTACAATTCCTTTGTTATTCCAGGCACTCACATGGTTTGGATCTACCTCAAGGGCTTTGTCATAAGCAACAAGTGCATCATCGTAATTTCCGTTCTTTGCACTCTCATTACCTGCACTATACCACGAATTATGATCAGCCATGCCCACAGAAAATTACATCAGTAAGGCCTATTTTAATAACAAGTTTACTATCATATCACAAAATCATATTGAGAAATTACTTTCTGTGAATAAAAGATGGAAATTTCAACGGATTTTAAGATATTACCAATCTCTAGTCGGATCACCTGAAAACATGTTTTCCAGGTGTTCAATAATTTGGGATGAACCCCCATCAATTCCCCATGTCACCATTATGAGATACTTGTCTCCAAGTGGCATCGTCAGTCGTCTTAGTTGATCATATACTGCCAAGACATACCTTCCTTTGCCAACTTTTGGTTCAAATGTTCTACGTATCTTCCAGGCATTTGCAGCATAACGTAAGGTTTCTTTTGTATCAGCATCATTAAGAAATGGTTCCACACCATCACGTATTCTAGTACTTAGCTCATTTCCATCATTATCAAAGATTGTGGCATATCGAATCTGTTTGTCAGTATGCATAATGTTTTCAAGCACCCTATCAAAATATTGGACAGCTTGGGACATGGGTAGTATATACACTTGATTGCTTATAAGAATAACAGTAGAACAAAATGGATTCATATTTCTAACGAATAAAATTATTGCATCTGTGTTATTCAAATTGCAAAAAATCCACATTCCATTTGTAAAATGTATAAACACAAAAACCAATGACAATAAAATGAAAAAATGTCTGAAACAGCATTCAAGTTTAAATGACAATTCATGTAATCATGTTTCATGCATCCGAGAATGATCACAATTTTTTTGATAATCGTTCTAACATCATCATTGTTTACATTACAACATGGTACTAGTTTGGAAGCCATTTCTGAGAAAACTCATGCAGTATCACCCTTACAACAAGCAAGGATGCATGTATCTATCAACCAAATTATTTGTCCAGATGGTTTGGAGATTGTCATGAAAAAAAGTGACGGAAGCCCTGCCTGTATAAAGAAAAATAATGTGTCAATATTGATTGAACGTGGCTGGGCAATCCATGTTTTGCCAGAGTACACCACGACAGGCACCAAGAACTCGGACATGTTCGATGGTGGTCCTTTCAAGATAAAGACCATTCCAGTGAGTTATTTTGAGAACACTACAGGATATTTGGCAGAACCGATACAAGGCAATGGATTTCCAGGAGTAATATTAATTCATGAATGGTGGGGTCTAAATAACAACATCAAGAGTATGGCACGCGGACTTGCATCTCACGGATATATCGTTCTAGCTGTTGATCTGTATGCGGGACAGATTGCTACAACTCCAGATGGTGCAAGACAACTCTTACTTTCTTTTGATGAACAAAAAGGAATATCCAACATAGATTCAGCCGCAAGTCTTCTCAGGCACAACTATAACGCAACAAAGATCGCCACAATCGGGTGGTGTTTTGGAGGAAGTCAGTCATTAAACTATGCACTAAGTGGTAACAAGCTTGACGCTACAGTAATCTATTACGGTCAGCCAGTCACAAATACTGCCAAGTTATCAGTAATCAAATGGCCTGTGTTGGGATTTTATGGTGACAAAGACCAATCGATTTCAATAGACAAAGTAAAAGAATTCAAAGCTGATCTTGATAATGCAGGAATTAAAAACGAGATTCATATTTATCCAGGATTAGGTCATGCATTTGCAAACCCATCAGGTGCAAGCTATGCACCAAAAGAAACAAACGATGCATGGAACAAGACACTTTCCTTCATGGACAAATATTTGAAATAACTTATGATCGTGTGCAGTATCTCAACCAAACAGCATTAGATATTTTTCCATAATAATTGACACATTTTTCACAGAAAGAATCCCATTCACTTATCTCAAGCATGTGAAGGAATTCTTTTGTCCAGTCATATGTAGGAGATTTTCGGTATTGAAATTGCTGAATAGTATAGATATCTTTTTCTCGGAATTTATTCAAACACCTTTTGCATTGTGCATTTTTAATACTCTTTTTTGATTCCATATTTTTCATAGGCATTTTTTCAGTGTATAAAGTTCACTTTGGACACGAGTATCAAGTATATCATACCTACAAACAATCCAAATCCTGCATAAGAGAATTCAGGTATTACACTGCGATTCAGAGCTGGTCTTTGATCATAAGATGATGCCGAAATTGTATGCCCATTAGCATATGTAAATGAAACAGTAACGGCATCATCACCTCCTGCAGCCAGAAATCCATCAGTAGGTCCACATATTGGAGAGCAGACAGATGTGGTAGAGGACAATATAACATAGCCTGCAAAGTCCCCAGTGTCAGGCCCTGTTTCTACAAGCCTATATGGAATACTGGCCTCTCTTGTGGATATGATGATGCTACTTCCATCTTCTCCAATAGTATCAATAGAGTATGAATTTGAATTAAAATCAGGTGCGTGAATTACAATGTTGATTTGCGGACTAGAAAGATCTCGAGATATTACAATAGGCGAATTGTTTAGAGAGACATATACACTACCGCAGTTTTCAGCCACATTACAAGATCCATACGCATTTTCAATTGTGACAATACAACATGATATTCCAATTAGCACTGTGATCACTATAACGTATCTAGTCATCGTCAATGGTATGTTTTAAGAAAAACTTTTAGATAATGCTTGTCAATTATTACACAAAAATTTGTTTTTATTACCAAGTAGACAACCAAGGCTACACAAAACATCATTATCCATGTGATCAGTTTTATTAATAATGAATACCAATAGAGATAGGTGAAGTAACATATCACAAAACGTTGAGGTTGCATACCTTGATGAATACCTCCTAGTACCCGGAGTAGAATTTGCTGGGCTAGTAACTAGAAATGGTCGTCTTGTGGATTATAGAGCAAAGAATGGTTTGAAATTTCCAGAGGATCAAAAAGAGATGTTTTTCATGTCAGTCTCCTTGCACCAATCAATGCAGCATGATTATGACGATAGTTTTGGCGCTGTAAGATACACAATCACAGAAAGAGAAAGCTTGAGAATAGTATCAATACCAAACGGGCAGGACACAGTAGTTATTGTGATGAAGGGAAGTTTTTCATCCACGATAAGGAAAGTTTTGGATGCCATCAATCATGTAAAAAATCAAGATAATGAAAAAAACAAAAACATGAAACCTTCAAAAACTAAATACCCTAAACAACATCTCAAAAAATATCTTGCATAAAACTAAATGAATGGTATGCTACCAAATACCAAATGAGTTACAAGTATCGAATTCATTAGGGCAAACAGGTTCACATGATATGGGAATGGATTTGGGTTTTTCTCACAAGAGATCTTCCCGTTTGCCTGTAATACAGTAATGGCATCAAGATTAAAAAAGAAACGTAGGATTCATCACTAAAAGATAAATTTACAAGAACACCTTTTTGCCATGCGATAAAACACATTATCGCATATAGTGCAAGTAACTTTGTTACTGAACAATGTATCGCAATTCCTTATAGATTCGCAAGCGTGGGTAGAGCATGATGAGCATAAACGAAGAGTCATTTGAAGAAGTGTGGGTTTCCAGTAATTATGAAACAGTATTTTGTACACAGGATGAAAAGGAACACTATCTGAGCTTCTTGAGTTCAAGAAGAGAGATACCAAGAGGAATGAGCATTGTTTTGGTAAACAGGAAACTGAATAGAAGATACACCAAAAATGAGATCATGAGTGCAACCCCAGAGCAGCTCAAGGAAATGATCAAATAATGTTCAAGTCAGCATTTTTGAATTTTGCAAGCAGGCTCATAGACAAAAGAATATCTTTAACGCCGCTATTGGTTTTATTTCCTACTGTTGGATTAATTGTAACAACATCATCTACAATAATAGAACTTTCCATCATGCATTCTTACAGCAAAAGAGATTAGTTTTGAGTACATCTATCAGATTTTTGCATACCACAAGAATCACATATTGCGATGTTGAAATATATTAATACTTGACCTGAAGAGGTGTAACAACATAGCATGACTAAGATAAAAGACAAAGACCAGCCAAAAGAGGCCAAGACAAGACCACCATCCTCCAGCAGAAATAAGTTTATCGCATTAGGAGTCATTGCTGCCATAATAGCAGGAGTAGCTTATGTTACATACAGATCAGATAATACGATTGATACAAATTTTGCCTCAATTGATGGCATACCATGTGAAACCCAGGAATATGTAACATATCACATCCATTCACATATGGATATCTTTGTCAATGGTCAACATATTCCAATTCCTGCACAAATAGGAATCAAGTCAAACGAATGCCTCTACTGGCTACACACTCACACATCGGATGGCATAGTTCACATGGAATCACCTAAAGAGAGAGACTTTACCGTAGGACAATTTTTCAACATTTGGAAATTAACTAACAGTGGATATCCCACATCTACCAGTGAGCCAGAGATTTTTGTAAATGGAAATCTGGTTAGCACAAATTTAGAAAACACAATAATGAAGGCACATGATGAAATTGTAATTGTGTATGGAAACGTACCACCCAACATACCTACATTCTATCAATTCCCAGAAGGAGACTAAATCTCATATTCATTAATGCCTGTTTGCGGGTTGTAAGAAGCATTTGTAGTAATAGTATTTACAATTTCCCAAGTTTCAATCAGTTATACAATATCTCAGTTATTGCAACCAAGATCTGCCATTATTTTTGCAACAGTGGTTGATGGTACAACTGAATTTCCAAGAACTGCTTTTACTGCAATACAGACAGAAGATGGTCCAGATGGTGGCGTTGGAATTGGTGCAGGTACAGGCGGTACTGGTTGAGATGGAATTTGTGAGGTAGTGTTTGCAGAGGCAGTCATTGTTGTGCCAGTTGATATCGAGATGGCTTTTGTAGAATTTGTTTGAGTGTGTGAAATCTGGGCTTGGTTTAGATTTTCTTGTAGTTTAGCCCATTCACCTGGTGCACATATGTGATCTCCGCAGACCCGGTCATTACCAAATCTTGCAGTGGTGTGTTGATCGTTCAAATAAGAATAATCTCGTTTAACCAGATTACTTGTTGCAGGAGCTGTTTGTGCCAATACAGGGGTTACAGATCCAAATACAAACGTAATCACAATAGCAGTGATAGACATTGTAAGCAATACAGCCTTGACACTAGATTGCAATGAGATCTGAATAGCATCTTTTCTATTTAAAAATACCTCAAAATTCCAATCGTGATTGTTGAGATTGGCACTTCTAGGAATGTATGCCCAAATATTTTAGCAGGCTTTGAGTCATGCGCCTGTATTGAGTGTGTGAAATGAATGAATCAACGTGCGCGTACGAGAATGTGATTAAATGACATATTGAATTAGTGGCATGTTTCTGTATCGACCCACAACATGCTATGAAAATGGGTTTGTACTTTAGCAAATAACTACAGATGGTTTTTACATATTTTATTTTTCTAGTATAATCAATAACATCATCAAACACATTCAGATAGAAATTCCATGACTTTATTTTTTTACAAATATGATCTCCAGTTGCTTCATTTTGATATACAGAATTTCTACCAGCACTCATGTTCTTGATACGTAAAGTTTGATAAGCTTCTGTTATCAATTTGAATTTTATACCATCCTTGGATGAAATGTTTTTGTCAGGGTGATATTCCAAGACCAGTCTACGATATGCATTTCTTATTTCAGTCATGGATGCACCTTGACTCAAACCAAGTAAAATGTAGCACTGATCACTATTCAATAATAAAATATCACCTATCCATTTTAATAAAGTTTGATCGCATCTTCTTATCACAATTGTGATACAGAGATACTTTCTGTGGACCACAAAAGTCGGTTTAGGCTCTTGCTTTGAATTGGAAAAAGACTTCTTTTCTTATTCCCTCTTGATCCCAGGCTGCAACTTTGTATCTTCCTGTAATTCTCCACTGTTTTGTATCAAATCTTAGAACATTAGAGTATGAACCCTTTTGCGAGTTTAGATATTGGTCTTCACTGAAGACTTCTTTTTCTGAAGGATCAAAGATGACCAGATGCATTGCCTGTTTTGGAGAGAGTGTCTCATAATCTAATTTTATCTTGACATACTCTCCTTCGTTGTATATTGCTTTGTCAAGATTTATCATTATTTTATTTGGCATGGTTACAGTCGTTTTAACGGAATTTAAAAATCTAGTCTTGTTTTATCAAACTGGCGTCAATATCTGCATGTGAGAGTTCTGGTCAATTCCAAACTTGTCTGCAAAACCCGAAGCTACCTCCAAGACATATTGCGCTTGTGTTATACTTTGGCCATATATTGTGCAAGGATCCTCAGTACACGGTGCTACATTTTTTTCCACATGTAGAACGTTTCCTGATCTATCAAACCAAATTATATCAATAGGAAACTGCATGTCTTTCATCCATATCGATATCACTTGGGGCTGTGCAAATGAAAAGAGCATACCTTGACCATATGACAGCTGAGCATGATACTGGAGACCTTTGATTTGCCTTTGAGGGGTGTTGGCAATTTCAACGTCAAGCAATACTCCCCCTATCTTGACTTGACCCCTTGGCATATCACTTGAATTTGTACTGGATTCATTTTGACCATATGAGATATGCATGAGTCCATTTGAAATCAAATACTGTATTGCACCTGCAAATTCATTATCAGACATGGAGCCTTCTGACCAAGATTTGGCATCACTTTTGACCCATGACGGCATTTGAGACAAGGTACTGTTTGCAGCACTAGAAGAAGGAATCTTTATGATGTCAGTTTCAATCAAGTACTGGATTCCTTGAATAAACTGTGTGTCAGTTATAGAACCATCAAACCAAAACTTGGCATCATGCTTTACCCACGATGGAATTGAGACTCCTGTCACATAGTTTGAAAGGGTAATTTTGTTTGTGTCAACAAGTTTGTAAGATTGTTGTTTAACAGAGACTTGGCCGTTTACGTTTACAACACTTGATACTTCAAGGTCCACCAATATTCCAGTGTCTTTGTCAATTTTTACCAGAATAGAATTTGTCTGGTTATTATTTTGTGCAGACATGACACTTCTGTCATAGTTCTTGAACTGTGCAACCTCTTGGTGATATGCACTGTTTAGTTTCAGTGGAGTTGGAAGCATGTACATAAAATTAGAGTTCTGTCCGTTTGGTCTTGTAAGCAATGATTTTGTTAGATCAAGTATGTCAGATTCAGATGCAGGTGAACCGTTTTGCACTACACTAGTCTTGACTGCAATATTCTTGTTGTCGGTAGGATTTACAAAGTCAAAACGTATAGTTTGGTTTAGATCAGGGGTTGTGATCTGATACTTGACATAATCCCCTGGCAGTGCACATATTTGATTTGCTTGACATGAGGGGTTTTGAGTTTGAACAATAGAATTTTGGAGTAAGGTCATTGCTTCACTTTGTGGCGCATTTTTCGGAAGACTGTCAGATGGGCCTTGCCCATATACCACCATCACAGGAATTTGGTTTCCAGAGGGAGATGTTACAGATGCAGAATATTGTGGACATACTTTGGAGAAATCACCCTGTTGGCAGTCATTTTCTAGTGCTTGGATATAATGCACCCATGAAACAGCAATTGTGTCAGGCTCTCCAAAATATCGTAATGCAAAGTGAGATAGTTCATGAGATAGAACCCATGCACCTGCCCAACTCTCTATTTGAGTATCGCATGAACATACATAGATTGCTTGTTTGCCTGTACCAGTTATTTCATACATTCCGTAAAAGCCTTGTTGTACTAGCTGCTGGCCAACCGTATTATCAGATATTACAACAGGGAGTGTAAATGTAGATAGGCCAGAAAAATATGATTGATAGTTTTTCAGTGGGACACATAGCGAACCTTGCAGATCATGGGGTATGTCATACAATGAAAGGTATTCATCTGTAACTATTTGGTAAAATTTCAAGCTCTTGTATTCAGAATCAGAACACTTGTCATTTTCAGTTATGAAGAACACGGCGTATGATAAATCGGGACTATTTTGGTTTCTTTGTTGCTGTAGTGTTTTAAAATCTTGGGTCGTAGAATTTGTTTGTGCAAACGATGGAACTATGGACAAGAGCAAAAGAGATAACAATGCAATAGATAAGATAGTTTTTTCCATCTGATGAGATTGAGATGTGTCTTTGTATTATATCACTTTAATTGTCACAAACATTCTTTTTTATAAAAACATGCTAGAGACAAATTTTATCGGATGAGGTAACTTTGTTCTCGGAATCTTTAAGTTTTATAGCATAGATCAGTAAGACACATGCCGGAGAATAACCCAGACCTCAGAGACAAGATAGTTGAGAATAGAGGCACGTGGAAAAAATTACAGCTAAAGATACCAGGCCTCAGAGAGTACCGCAGTCTTGAAGACCTGAGAGCCGCAGACCAGTTGCTACGCAAACAGGTGTCAGACAACCTAAACGAATCCAAAAACAAGGTTGAAGACCTTAGAAAAGCCGTCACGGCAAAAGGAGATTTTGGTAATCTAACTCTGATAGGAAGCACCATATCCCAAATACAGCAGATATCCGGTGTTGTGCAGCACGCTCAGCAAGGTTCTGCAGGAATATCCCCAAACATAAGAATTGACGAGGGAGTTCTCAACAAACTATACGAGTATGATTTTAATTTTGTAAATACTGCAGAGCAGATTTTTTCATCATGTTCAAGTTCCATATCAGAATACAATTCAGGCAAATCAGTACAAGAAATCACATCCAAGATTAGTTCAATGTTAGATGACTTGAATCATTCTTTGAAACAGAGACTAGAGTCAGTTGAAAACATATTGGTTACAAAGTGATAAAAATGGTAGAAACTGGAGAGTGTCTGTAAATGTTTGGACGTAAAAAAGATCAAGATTCTGGTGGAAGTGTTGTTGGTTCAACTACTATAGAGTGGGAATCACAGTACAAAGAGGGCAATATCATGTGGAAAGTCCCGCGATTGATAAGACTCAACGACAACATCGTAGTCCGAGAAGACGAGGTTGCAGTATTTTTCAGAGATGGAAAAGTCTTGACGTATTTTGACAAGCCAAACAGATACGCGCTGACAGATTTTAATGCACCCATAGTGGGTGGACTGTTGAAATTTTTTACAGGAGTAGTGCAAGCTGCTGAAGTATATTATTTACAAAATAGATATATCGACGGCAAGTTTGGTTCTCAGGGACCATACCAGTTTGTGGACCCCGTACTGGGCATAGTAAACTTGAGAATATTTGGAGAATTCAGATGGAAGATCTCCTCTCCTGAGAATTTTGTGAATCAGTTTGTCGGGACATTTGCAATGCAGACATCAGATGCAATAGAATCACGGCTAAAAGAACAGATGGTGCTTTTGGTGTTTAATGCAATTGGAAAGATGAAGGAAAGTGGAATGAAGGTTACCGATTTGGCATCAAACTTGCAAAACATTGAACAGGTTGTACTATCCAATGCACCGTCAAGCTTTGGTCAATATGGATTAGAGATAAACAAGATATCAGGATTAACAATCAGTCTTCCAGACGAGGTACAAAAAGCAATCAACACCAGATCAGAAATGTCAGTTCTTGGTGTGAATTACATGCAGTATCAGGCAGGGCAGGCCATGACAGAGGCTGCCAAGAATCCTTCAGGAGGTGCAGGCTCCATGGCAGGCCTCGGAGTTGGATTTGGCGCAGGATCTGGCATTGGATATGCAATGGCAGGCCAGATGGGTCAGGGCATGTACCAACCACCTATGAAGCAGTGTCAAAAGTGTGCCATGATGATGCCAGTGTCTAGTAACTTTTGTCCAAGCTGTGGTGAAAATCAGCAACAAGTAGTACATAAACCTCAAGGAATCACATGTCCAAAATGCAATACCATAGTTGCAGTTGATTCCAAGTTCTGTTCTCATTGTGGAAATGAGATGAAATCAAGTTAGGTAAGAGAAAATGTTTTGCGTAAAATGTGGCATACAACTTCCAGATGATGCAGTCTTTTGTGTCAAGTGTGGTACAAAACAGACAACAATTCCTGCAGTTTCAAATCAATCAGACGCAGGAACAGAAGTAAAGGAAATAAAATGTCCAAACTGCAGTGCCCCAATTTTGCCCAAGTTTGGTGAGATGGTGGTCACATGCGAATATTGTGGCAGTAGTGTAAGCCTTGAGAACAAAGGATGGAAGAATATTGCAAAACACACAATGCTTCCAATTACAATATCAGACCAGGACCAGATCACTGCAAGACTACATCATATGATGGACAAGGGTCTGCTACATAGACACTTGCAAGAGAGCTCCAAACTAGAAGAACTGAATCTTTCCATGATACCATATTGGGTTATTCCTGTCACCGCAAAGACAAATCTTATCGCAACAGACATTGCGGCTCAAGTTGGAAGCATTGCAGCAACTGCCGCCATGGCAGGGCTAATGGGAGGAGCAATCAGTGGAGGCTCTAGAAGAGGAGGTGGCTTTGGCGGAGGAATGATGGACGGCATGTTGTTTGGTACAATGATGGGAGGAGGTGGAATGATGGGCGGTGGCAGTGCAACAAAGGCGTACACCGTAAATGAAAGTTACAACTGCCCAGTAGTTGCTATAAAATCCTTGACTGCATACCAACCACATGGATATGAATTTCCACTTGACAGTAGAATTGATTTTGACTCAAAAAAGATTCCCAAGTCAATCAAGATCTTAAATGGCGATATAAACGAGGACGCTGCAAAAAACCAAGCAAAAAACATTACAGACCAAATTCAATCACAGATGGTTCATTCCAAGTATCACATGATTAGGCAGATGGATACCCAGGAAGACGTTGCAGAAGGGGAATTATTGCATGTTCCAATATGGTTTGCCCAATATGATCACAAGGGCAAAAAAATAATTCTCATAATTGATGCAAATTCGGGAAATGCCATCAACAGTATAGGATTATAGTTTTTTCTTACCAACATAATTTAAAATAAAAAAGGAAGAGAGTTAGGTAGCTTAGGAATAAGCTGCAGAAATAGAACCATACATTGTGGCATAGGCCTGATCAATTGCTTGATCTCTTGTGGCATCGGCAATACCAACTGCAGATACATGGTTTGCGTTGGCAGTGGCAATTGCACTATCTTGTGTTTGCGTTAGCGGAGCTACAGAATTCCAATAGGACTGCAAGGCAAGATTCCAAGCCTTGCTATCTTTTGTGTAGGCATTGTCAAGTGCAATATGGGCAGTGCTTTCTGCAGTAATGTATGCAGTCCGTGCAGAACCAATTGCTTGGTCTTTTGTCACATCAGCAGTTTCCACCGCAGTGATTCTTGTCTGTCTAGCCTGCAAAATCGAATTATCTGCAGTAACATGTGCTTGACCTATTGTTTGTGAACGTGTTGCAAGTGTAGCATTGCCAATTGCAGTATAAAATGCACTTTGTGCAGTTCCATCAGCACCATCACGTGTTGCAAGAGCAGCATATACAGTATTCTCGTGTGTTAGCCATGCCTCATTTACTGCCTTGTCACGTGTAACATCTGCTGCTACAACTGCGTTTATTTGTGCAGTCTTGGCTGCTGCGATTGCCTGGTCCCTTGTTGCCATTGCCTGGCCTATAGTAGCTGCATTACCATGTGCTGCGTTTACAGCACCATTGTATGCAGTTTGTGCCTGTTTTACGGCCTGATTGTATGCAGTATTTGCATCTCGTACAGATTGAGAATGAGCAAGTTGAGCTGTCTGCACTGCTTGTTTGTATGTGAGATCTGCCGTCTGTACTGCTTGTTTGTATGTAACCTGATCTTGTTGCAGTGTTTGACGTAATGTTTGTCTTGCAGTTTGTTTCTCATTAGTTGAACCAGCATTGGAACTTGTATTGGTGTGTGTGTTGTTTCCACTATCTGCCATTGCCTGCAAAGTCATCAAATTTCCTGCAAAAATGGATACAGCTAATACAGATATTACTGCAAATGCTGTTGCCTTTTTTGTCAAGGAGTTTTTGGTTTCTTTGTTTGTTTTTGTGATGTTCATGATATTTCTTGTCAAGTCTTAGATATTGTACATATAATCGGTTGCGGAACTTTGTAAACTAACAAAGTACAGTCGGATTTATGCGAAAGCCTTATTTTTCAACTATATTCGTGCAATCGTTCAGTCATACCAATCAGAAAAATAGAAATCGTTGTAAGACCAATGTTCAGCAATTCTTAAGTATTTGACAGAAAGGCAGGAATAATGTTGGATGTAAGATGAAGAACAAACTAGTATCGACAATATTGCTTTTTGGTATTACAGTCATCTTGGTTTCATCTTTTCATGCATTTGACTCAAAGTTTAGTGCATTTGCACAAACTCCAGATGATTCCAGTTCAGATCCAATTCCTGAGAGTAACTACACAGATACAAACACCGGACCTATCCCAGAAGACAACTCTACAGATTCAAGCATGGGGCCTATTCCAGAAGATAGTTCTACAGATCCAAGCATGATTCCAAATCCCATGGATAATTCAACAGATATGCAAGATTTGAGTCCTGTTGATAACAATGCATTGCCAGTAGATAATATGACCATGCCAGAAAACAACATGCCTGTAAACATACCAGCAGTATCATCTAACAGTGCAAGCACATTGCCTCCGTTAGAGCAGGTAAAATCAGGAGTCCATGCAAAAGACGTACAATGTAAACAAGGCTTTACACTTATCATCAAAGCAGAAGATGGTTCTCCCGCATGTGTATATTCACAAGTTGCACAGATATTGATTCAGCGTGGATGGTAAATTTTCATTAGTGCAAAATATCAGAAATGCAATCTAGTTGCACTTGATTGCAGTGTATTCCTAGTGCTTAATATTTTCAATACGGATTACATGGCATGTCATCAACTGCAATATACCAAAACGACATCAAGGCAAAAAGATCACTTGACATGCTCTTAATTGACAGAAGCAACGAGTTCCATGAACTTGCAAGCGCAATAGGATATTCTACAACATACCGCAACTGGGAAGAATTTATTTTGAAATTTTGTCTGGAGTTTGATGACTGTTTTGAGATGTGGTCAGAAAAAGACAACCTTGGAGACCACAACAGGATACACAAATGCATGACAATAATGAGGCAGATTGGACAGGGAAGATCAAACATAGTCCAAGTAACCAAGCTTCAGAACATGGCATACAGAATTGCCAAGGATTTCAAGGTCATGTACGGCAGGCTCTGAGTTGCCAAAACATGAGATTAAAACAATTTTTCTTGGTTTTTACCATACCAAGTGATTTCTTCAAGCCCCATCGCAAGCCTTATCTTGTTGGCAGTAGCTGGAGAGAACCCTTCAAAATGGTTGTTTGCCATTATAACTGCAAGGGATACCTTGTTTTTTATCTCATCTAGTTTTTGCACCCATTTGTAAATTGATTCTGTCTGGTCTTTTTGCATCGTACCAAATTTGTTTTCAGGAATTGACCTGTCCCCAATTAATCGAAGATAAACAAAGTCTGTTGTGACATCAGCAGGATTTAGGACGCCTTGTACATCATTCCATACAAGACAGACATTCTTACCTGAGAGGAATTTGTTTGACTCGTCAGTAAACCACGATGGGTGCCTTCCCTCTACGGCGTATCGATATCCAATTGGAAGATAGTTTAACATTTTTTCAAGATTTGTCTTGGCTTCAGTAAATGACAATGATGGCGGAAGCTGTATCACGATAATTTTCATCTTGGATCCAATTGGTTTGATTGCAGTTAGGAATTGGTCCAAGTATGGGCCAGGCTTTAACCTTGCATCATGAGTTATCTGTCTTGGCAGCTTGGCAGTGAAGACAAAATTTGCTGGCGTGTCTAATGACCACTTTTTTGTTGCAAGTTGAGATGGAATTTTGTAAAATGTAGAATTTATTTCTGTAATATCAAATGTTTTGGAATAGTGCCTTAGATAGTCAGAGCTTGGCATTGTTTTTGGATAAAATGGGCCAATCCAGCCTGAGTAGCTCCAGCCAGTGCATCCAATTTTTACATTCATGGTACCAACAAGAAGATCTGAAAATATGAATATATGCAGAGTTTTTTGCTAACTTTCCAAATTGTAACTTGGCAGTGTTTTTACTTTACTTCGTAAAAGAACAACAAGTACAACTGAGACAAGTGAGAGTATGCCTGCACTAGAAAATATTTGCATGTATGATAGAGCAGATGGAAATGCTCCTTGAACATTTGGAATTGTTTGGCTATACATCTGTTGGAACATTCCTGCAACTGATGGTCCAAGTGATTGTCCTACAAGAATCAATAGTACCGACATGCCAAGAGATATGCCCTCCACTTTGTGCGGGGATGACACAAGTATGATATTAAATCCGCCAACAAATGCAAATGACAGCCCTATCGATATTACTCCAAGCGCTGCAGATATCATAAATTCAGTAGAGTGGAATGCCACTAGCCCGAAAAATCCCATGGTACACACCACCGTACCAAGTGCAGTCAGCCTGAAATTTCCTACCCTTGATACAATAAAACCTGACGCTGCAGAGACTAGTAGCGATATTATCATAAATGGGAGCTGGACGTTTGCAGTAGATATTGCATCACCTCCAAAACCTAGCGGTCTTGGGCTCTGTACCAATATTGGGATGGTCTGGTATACCATGAATGTTGACACACCAACTATCATGAGTATTACATTAGTTGGCAAGAGTATCTTGTTTGCAAGAACCTTGAAATCAACTAGTGGGTGAGGTGTTCTTTTTTCTATTATGGCAAATACAATTGCAGATGCTGTTGATCCTGCAAAGAAGATAAGCGAGTTCATGTCCCCTAGAGCGATTTCTTCAATGTAGGATACTCCCATCAAGAACAAAATTACTGTAACAGAAAGTGCAATTGCACCCTTGATATCAAGCCCATGAGGATATCCAGGGTCTTCGGACGTTGGTAGCCGGATAAGCTTTGCCATTACCACTGCAAGCATTATAGCAATAGGAAATACAGAGAAAAATGTTGCGTGCCATCCATAGCTTGAGATTATTCTTGCACCAACTAAGAGTCCAACTACAGAGCCTCCAAAAAATGTAGATGTGAATATCCCTTGAGCAATTGCAAGTTTTTTTATGGGAAATATATCACGCACAATACCAAATGCGATTGGGAACATGGAAATTCCCACACCTTGGGCAATCCTTGCAAATATCATTGTACCAAACGAGTTTGCAAATCCACCACCTAGAATTCCTGCAGAATATATCATCATGACAATTAACAGTATCTTCTTTTTTCCGTATACGTCTGAAAGTTTGCCTGCAATGGGCGTCATCACTGCACCTGCGATAAGATATGATGACAAGATCCAAGATGATGTGTTGTATGACACATCAAAGTCCTTTATGAAATTAGGAATGGCAGGCAGTACCATGGTTTCACCATACATTGTAACTAGTGCAAGACTGCTGATTATTGCAAGTGCAAGCCATGCAGAAGAGGATACTGTTGGATCTGTTTCTTTTCCGCTTACAGTCATGTAATTTGGGTTTTCCCGGATTTCGTTATAAATTGTGGGGGTGTTAAGCGATATATTCATCCAAGCGAAAATCGCGGTTTTGTGGAATCATTTAGTGATGTTGGCTTTCTAGTTACTTGTTCAAGACTAAAAGAAACATCCCAATTGTTTCATTTTTTCTTTAGCTTTCCAACTTCGGGCAACCCAAGCGCAAAATGTACGTGGATGCAGTCATGGTTTTCGTCATTTGTACAGTGCATTTTTCCTTCCTTAAGATACACCTCGACAATTTTTTTTATTTTATTGTCGCGAAGTATGATTGTATCCCCTGTGCTTATTTTTTCTATGTGCGGTGCATATGTCTTCAGGAATGCGTCCTTTTCCACGCTTTGCAGTATGGTCTCGTTTACGTAATCAACTAGTGTAAGGCCCTTTTCTGCAGCCTTTATCTTTGCCTTTTCGTACACGTCATCTTTTATGGCAACAGTTGGCTTGCGCTTGGACCCTGGGTGTGATGACATGTCTTTGACATGTCTTTCTGTGAGGCTCTACGATATACATCAACCGGTCAATAGCATCTGAGTGCCAAGTTATCGGCTCGTAATATTTATTACATCTTGATGACATGTTATTGACGTGTTATCAACAAGTTCCCAGGCATGCAACAAGCCAAAGCGGAACCGTACTACGTTACAGTATGACCATATCACATCAAAATTATTGTACTATGATGCCAAGTTTCATGGTCGTACCAAGGTGCAACAGCTGCGCGAATTGATCAAGGCAGACATCAAGCGACATAAGATAGAGATTCCGTCGCGACAAGAGCCTGCAACACCTGGAAATGATACCACCAAGGTAGTGCGGGAAAGATGATCAAACTAGCTCTAGTGTTGGGCGTAGTCTTTGCAATGATATCTTTTGGACATTTGGCACATGCAGAGAACCAAAAGCTTGTCTGTGTGTACCAGCCGATGGATTTGTTCATGGACAAGTCACTACCAGGTCTGGTATCATCTCAAGTGCAGACTCATGGTATCAATGTAAGGACTGTACCTATAATAGATCAAATATTGAGAAATAATGCAGACTGTAATATTATAATAAAGATAGACAGGGCAATAAATGAAAACTACCGATATACTGACAAGACTATCAAGTATCAAGTGAGTAACAATACAATTACCATTTTTACATACAAGACTGCTGATGTGTACAATCCAACATCAGGAGAAGCACTAAAACCAATGACTAACTGGAGCTGTGAAACAACGGCACATGCTACCAAGTATTACAGTAATTACCAGATATCAAATTCCGGGTATTATGGAACGTATACTGGATATTGTAACCCGTACAAGGGATCAATTGATCCATCAAAGGTTGGCGAGCTGCCATATAACGTGATTCGAAGTTCAGTTGATTCGTCTCTTGTGGTATTGGGATTATAGATACCACATCCTAGTTTTTGATGCCTAAAACCTTTCAAAAGTTTAATCATAAAAAAGTTGATGCTAACGGCTTCTCTTGTTGCCATTATAGTCCTTGTACCTTGACACATATTGGACACTAGAGAATAGTTTTGGTGAGGACCGTTTTCCGTCATATTGAGATCTTTTGGAATTTATGACGACAAAGTATTCAACAGTAAAATGAAGGCCTACAAGAATAAAGATTTCAGATAGCAAAAATCAAATTCTAAGGTCATCAGACTTGTCAAGTGACATATTCTGTTCTCTTCTCCTTTTGACATACAAACTAATCCCACCTGCAATCATAGCACCAAACAAGACAATGCCTGTGACAATCCACTCTAGATTCATAGTGACTTGAATTTCTTGATTGCCTCTCTTGTCAGTCTCTCTTTTTCTTCCTCAGATATTACGGTAGGATCCTCAGAGGCCAGAGCCTTGTTGTACTCATCTTCAGTGTTTGACTTCATTCTCTTTTTTTCTTCCATGGTTATTGTACCAAGCCTTTCTTTATTATATTTATCAAGAAATCATTCCATCTTGGACTCGTCTGCAACAAAATGCTTCATTAATGATATGATATACGATGATGTTCGGATGTTTTCATGTGAGTAATTTGTATGAATAAACCTCATCTTTTCATGCATCGATAGTGCTTTTGTCCATACCTGCCTCATTGTAGACCTCTCAATTGGCCACAGGGAATCGCTTGTTGTCACCATTATCCTTCCCCCAGAATACTTGGCAGAAAATGGCTTGGTCTGGGTTGCAAATTGTTTTGACTCGGCAAGATTTTCTACCATCATACCCCAAAACTCGTCAAACTTCATTGTATGATATTGAACAATCTTTGATTTAACGACTCTGTCAAATCTGCAACTTCACAAAATCACACTTGACTTCCACCTACAAGGATTAATTGGGTGTGCACATTTTCCTCCACCGATTCATGAAACCTCTCCAGATTATCTTTTGACATCTCGTACAAGAATTTCATAACTCGATCTGCGATTTCATTTTCGAGAATAGAACTTAGTTACTTGCATGTCATTTCTTTTGAAAGCAATATGATGATAGTTTACATCATACAATATTTGTAATCATAACCTTGGTTGTACATGTAATAATTTTTTTGTCCGAATATACTATGATGTAAAATTTTGCATTAATGTATTTATTGTGTCAAATTAGTGCAAACTATTTTGAAAATAATACGAACTGCTTAAATAAATCTGAAAGAAAAATGACCCAATGACAAAAATAATACTTGGAGCAATACTTGCTGCGGTTGCAGTCATCTCCATGACCGCTGTTCCAGCAATGGCTCTATCGCCACTACCATACCTACAGATTGTTTCGTCTAGTGTGTCAGACAGTCCTGCATCAGTCTCGATCACTACTGCTGCACCCGTAGCTAGTGGAATACCAAGTGCTTATGGATACGGCGTAATTACAAGCAACGGTGTACTTGCGGTGACTACTCACAAGGGAGTAGGTCCTGACAGCATTACACAGGTCACAAACCAAAGCCCAGTATTTCACACTCACTTTGTGACTCTAGCATCAACAGGTGATTGTGCAAGCGGACTGAAGGTCGCAAGCGCAAGCTTCAATGAGGTAGGCAATCTCAAGATTTCTGGAGACAATATCAGTATAACCAACATTGATTCAAGCGTTGGAACCCTGACAAATGCAGTTGTTTCCTTTACACTGACTCTTGAGAACGGTAATATCTGTGTGAACCCACAGTAAACTAAAAATCTCTTTTTCTTTTTATTTTGATATGTTAAAATTAACTCCAAGAAACCGTACGTTACAGGTTTTACTTTATGATTTTATTATTACAACAAAAACAAGTGTAGACAATCTTTGATTCCATAATGGATCTATCCATTGGCGAGCCACATTTTGGGCATTCCATGGAATGATATTTTGTACCATTCAAATAATAAGATAACAATTACTGGGATGCTAGTTTTCTTTTTTGCTTGCATGCAGGACAGATTGGTCCATAATCTCGGCCCTTGCTGAATATGACTTTTTTACAATCAAGGCAATAGTAGACAGGCATTAGTTTCTATTCCACATATTATGCTCTATTTTTTTAATCAAGATATCTCTTCTAAACGATTCCAACTTCATGCATCGTAACCAAGCCATTATCATCAACTAGTTTTTTTATTTCAGGCAATACTTTTTCAAGTTTTTCAAGTTCATCGATGGCCTCTATAATAAGAGGCATGTTTATCGATATCCCCTCTACGTGAGTAGTCGAGTCACCTCGTTTGCCATATCCTCCTATGCCTGTATACATGGTTGCACCAGATACCGATCCTTTTTTCAGGATATCAAGTATTATAGAATGCACACGTTTTCCATTTATGGTGTCATTCTTTTTGATTCTAATGACAAGAGACCACATCTTTGTTAATCTCATCTCAACCCTCCAAGTATTATACCTGTCAAGGCTCTTCCGCCAAATATTGCACCAAGTGATAATCCAACATTTGCAATCACATTAATCGCCACTAATGAATACTGCTTGCCATCTATTAGATTAGCTGATTCCAAAGCAAAAGAAGACATCGTAGTCAACCCTCCGCAAAATCCTATTGCAACTAGCAAGGCATACTTTTCATCAAGATTCCATTGTTGTGAAAGCACTGCAAATGCACCAAGAATAAAGCTTCCAATAATGTTTGCAATTAAAACATTGACAGGTAGTACACCAAGCACTAGCTGTGATTTTGTGATGCCATATCTCAGAAAGATTCCTCCCAATCCCCCCAAAGCAAGAAGAATTACCTCCATAAGTCTCATTTCACTTGGTTCCCATGTTTTACAAAACATGCAAAATTAAATCCAGATCTACGCACAAACAATACCACAACTACAAATGAAGCAACAAGAATAAGGGATGCAAGCGGACCAAACTCTGGAACAACAGTCATACCAACAGTATCAATCTGTCCTTCCCAAGTAGACGGGTCAGTACCTGGTAACCCCGAACCCTGTAACTGTATTAGAAAATTTACAGGGCTTGTATTATCCAAAGGAAGTGTCACCTGTAAATCATCTCCATTTTCTGCATAAGCTGTGTGGTTTGACAAGATTGTAATTCCATTGGTCTCTTGCTGCATTGCAGTTATTCCGTAATTTTCATGTAGAATTTTGTTTCCTTTTGAATCTGTAAACGAGATCTGGAGTGCAAGGGGTTTGTGCATTTCAATAGGAGTGGAGATTATTGTGATATGCACAGTACCATCTGAAGAGATGCCTTTTGTAACTATAAGAGACGAATCACTGGATTCTTGGGCAAATGATTGATTTCCTAAAAATGGCACAGTGACAAGAATTACAAGTATTCCTAGTACAATCTTGTCTTTTTTTGTCTTGCCAACAGGCATCTGTTTTAGATTGTAATGCCTCATTGTATGTATTTTCTCTCCTGTGGTTTCTTTTTTCGTATCTTGACAAGAAGCACAACCACTCCAGCTGTAATTAATGCGGGAGTGAAAAATAATGGTATGAGGTAATCTTGCAACACCATGTTTCTTGCAGGCTGGACCATGTCATCCATTCCAGCCATGTTTCCCACATTAGAACTTGAATTCATTTGTTCTACAATTGTAGAATATTGCACAGATTGGCCAGAATTGTCAATGTCATCAAACCTAAAGATAGCTGGTCCTGGTTCATCAAAACGGAAATAGTTGTAGCCTCCTCCAAACTGAGTCCTGTCTTCTGATTTGAAGAGCTCTTTTCCATTTTGTGTGATTGTAAATACATAGTGTGCAGGTATGGGATGTGGCATTACATTGTCATAGAATTGGAATACAAATATGGTTTTGTGTCCGGTCATAATATAGTGTGGCTCCCAAGTAAGATCTGCCTCATATCTTCTGTCAGGAGTCAGGCGAACTAGTGGAAACTGTGTAAGCTTTTTACCATCTGCATCAGTTGGATCAGGCTGATTTTCATTTACTATAATGTACCCATCCATCCATGGGTGTATTGTACAAAAATACTCATACTGTCCAGGTTTTGTAAATGTGTATGACCAAGTCTTACCTGGTTTGATGGTACCACTATCAAACAGACCTGATGGTTGACCCATGTTGTTTTGTATCAGTCCTTCCCTTCCTCCTGCTTTTCCACTTGTAATTGTGTGTCCTTCAGTATCTTGGTTCACCCATGTGACAGTCTGATTGACTTGTATCGTGGTTGCAGATGGCAGATACCACTGTGGTGCTGCTGTGTTAAAGTTTGGATCAAATGCACCATAAGGTATTGTGACAATTTGCACCGTGGCAGAAGCTTGTGGCGCAATAATCTGTAACAACACTGGACTTGCAACTAGAACTAGCAATGCAATTGTAAAACATAGTGAAGAAGTGTAGAATTGATTACCAGACATAGTTTTCTCATCTCCCGACCAAGTTTTTCTTTTTGTAATTTTTGTTTTCATTTGTCTACCCATTTAATTTCCATTAGGTAGACATTATCAGCACCATTCTTGGGCGGTTTAGGAGTTTTATTCCAAGGCTAATGTCATAGCCTTTCTTGGCTTTTACGGTGCTACTTTTAAGGCTTTTTACAATCCAAAATTAATCATCACAATTTGAAAGACATGTCAAGTAAATTTTTCCTTACATATGCATATCTAATCAAAATGTAACCAGTCTTCAAAAAATTAGGCAACAGTGGAATCCACAGGTACCAGACTTTTTGGATTCTTGTTAAACTTGCTTACGATGTACTGTACTTTATCGTCTCCTTCTGGCATCGGATTTGCACATTTGCCACATTTTGGTAAAACGACTACTGCATCGTAGTCAATCTCGCCTATGAACCTGTCACACTTGGAACAGTGGACTGATTTTTTATCATATATGTTCATGACATAATATGGCACCCGACACTATTAAGGGTGACAGACATTGTCACCAAAATACAAAATGTTGACCTAATCTGTTAAATGTCAGGCATGAAGACAACATGTCATGTCATACTCTGACTGGACACCATTTAACAGAGAAACCATAGACAAGGCTCCAATCAAGGCAGGAGTGTATTTTCTTGGCTCAGAGCATGAAACAACATACATTGGTGCAAGCAACAACATCCAGGAGAGACTGAGAGAGCACCTGAATTCAACGGATTCATGCATCAGGGACACAGTCGCATTTTGTTATCATGAGACTTTATTTCCAGAGGCTGAAGAAGAAAAACAATTGACGGCATTCCAGTATGAACATGGAAGACTGCCAAAATGTAACAAACCAAAATAAGATAAATTCCATTTTAGCAATCATAAACACAGTATTGATAGCCTTCAACCAAACAGGCACGACCTTATTATCAACTAGAAAAACTGAGATCCATCTTAAAATACAATTCATACGTTAGTATACCGTGCAAGGTTCAAGCGCTCTAGACAAGTATGACCTGAGAAAATCCCACCAAGCCCTAAAGATGCTCCTAATTGATAGAAGTAATGAGTTTCGTCAATTTGCTCAAGGCATAGGATATCCAATCAATACAAGCAACTGGGAATTAATAGTCTTGAATTTTTGCCTTGATTTCGTAGATTGCTTTAACGCCATGTCTGGCGAGGATTCACTTGATCATAACCAGATTCACAAATGTATGACACTCATCAGGCAAATTGCAAGAGGCAAATCAAACATGACTGAAATGACACACATGGAAAACACTGCATACTTAATTGCAGAAGACTTCAAGTCAATATACAAAAGAATGGAATAGATCTGGATAGCAATACAATGGGAATTATACCAGTAATCCTCAGACTACATTTCCACTGATCCGGCATAGGCGCGTCAGTGAGTAATCCCGTTGGTTGCTACCCGGGTAGATATACACATTGATAAAATAAAAGGATGATCGTTTTGGGTTCTGTTCGGTTCATGGGACATGATTCTTTGTGTTTTTATTCGGGACATAGAAATCATACTGATTTTGTAAGTTCTTGGATGACAGCTTCCCCTATGCCAAGACTTCGTCCTTCACAGAATTTCTTTTGAATTTCATATGCCTGTTTTAGATTTTCATCAAGGATTTGATCCTCATTAATTAGGATTTTTCGCATTATACGTTCAGCATGTAATTTACTTGCCAAATAATTCACTAATGCATCACAAACATAATGCTTTTTCTCGGAGGTATCTATTGGTTTATTCTGTTCTACTGATACAATCAACTCATCAAGCTTTTGTAAGTATCCTCCGAATGATTGATCAAATGGAGTTTTTGGACCTCTGTAAGATTTGGCATTTAATGCTTTTTCATATAGCTCTTTAGTATTTTTTCTGCGTAAATCGCTATCTTCTCTGTACTTGTGTAATGCCTCCAAAATTATTTCTTTTTCATTCATTGTAGGCTTTTGTTTGCATTTTGAATTAAAGTTTTCCATTTGTCCCGTCCATTAATTCTAATTCCACAAGCTTCTGATGGTGTCTTACCTTCCAGTCCTTCATGTGGTCTAATGTAGTTATGAAATATCTGATATCCGTCTATCAAAGGCGAATCTTCTTTCTTCAAACCTCTTACTACCTTCTCTCTATGTCTAATCTCTCCGTTCAATCGTTCCATCTTGTTATTGTTCATGTCTCGCTTGAAGTGAATATGGCTAATATGCTGTGTCCTAGTCTCTAATGGTCTAGTCCAGTATTCAGCCATGTAAGCTTGATGAAAGTTTCTTGCACCGTCAGTAATCAAGACTTTGGGTTTTTTCCCTGCTACCTTCTTCCCATCTCTGAATAGTTGTCTAATATCCTCCTTGAATTTTGTATTGGCTACTTGTTGAGCAATTAGGTATCTGGTTTCATCATCAAGTAATGCATACATGTATTTGATATTTCCAGAAAACTTCAGGAATAGTTCATCTGATCTCCATGTATCGCCTACTTGTGGTGTAATTCCTTCAATGTATTTTCCTAACAATTCTGTGTACTTCTTGATCCAATTATACACAGTTTGATGAGTAACATCCATTCCTATCAGCTTCAATGATTTTGAAACATTCCTTAGCGACTCTCCACTAAAGTACAACTGCATAGCTGTCGTGATTCCTTTAGGACCATGCTTCATTTTTTCAAAACCAATGTTTACGCTGAATGTTTTATGGCAATCTTGGCAAACAAATCTTTGAATATCATAATTCTTGTTGTGTCTGATTCCATACTTCTTGATCTCTTTTGACTTGCAGAATAGACACGAATCTATTGTAATTGGTTGAATTGTTATCTTGTTTTTCTCTTTGACTTCTTCTCTTATCTTTAAACTAAATTCTACTGCGTGAATGTGCTTGCAACATACTTGTCTGAATGTATGATCAGGACAGTTACAGATCCATTTGTCATTAGTTTTGATAACGTTGTATTCTTTATCAGTAGTCTGTGATTTGACATGATAGAGGTTATCGCTGATTCTTGTAAGATCATGTCGTGAGGCGATTTCTTTTCCTTTGATTTCACGTTCATTTTGTGTCATACTTGTACACATATCTGTACATCTCTAAATTATTTAAATGTATGTATATGTGTATATCTTTATATCGTTGTGTTTCATATTTTGTTTATTGGGAAGAATAGATTTCAATCTTGATCCTACACTAGAAGATAAATTTCGTAAAGAAGTTTACAAACGAAAAGGCATGAAAAAAGGAAACATAACCGAAGCATTAGAGGAAGCTATCCAATATTGGATTAAGGAAGGAAAAAATGAGTAGTGACCATGGCGATGTTGGAATATCCCCATTAGAGTATCTTACAATTCAAACACATCTTTTTACAAATTTGAATTTATTAAAACAGGAGATTATGCATAACGCAAATTTTTTTAATACAAAAGGTAATTTCGATGAAGCGAAAATCAAGAGGATTCTAAATAATCTTGCAGTTAGACGTAATTATCTATTAAAATTAGCATCTCAAGCATTTACATCTGAAGATTATGCAGAGTTCAAAGATATTGTTGAAGATTCAGTTCCCACAGAATATCGTATTTTAGATCGTAAAACAAAAAAGATCGTAACACGTAATTTCTGATACACTAGTTTAGAATCTCGTTTAATTTCTTACGCTTGGTTTTCTTATATCTTATGACTACTAAAACACCCATTGAAACCAATCAACCGACTTTTTACACGTAGAAGATCCACCGTAGATTTGACAGAACCTCGTTTTGGGTGCTGTAAAGTTGTCGTTTGATAATTCTCCTGTAAAAAATCGGTTGGTGAGTTTTAATACATTTTATAGAAAGTGTTTAGGATCTCAATATCATACGTAAATAGGCACAAATTGAGTATGTTCATCAACTCTCTTACGACTAACAAAATAATAAGAATAACTGTATGGTATAGGCAGTAGTTGAACATTTTATAGAAAGTGTTTAGAATCT
Source organism: Nitrososphaerota archaeon (assembly GCA_028867275.1). GTDB lineage: Archaea > Thermoproteota > Nitrososphaeria > Nitrososphaerales > Nitrosopumilaceae > Nitrosotalea. The sequence continues at coordinate 1,094 of JAGWGU010000011.1, read as the reverse complement.
ATGCAGATATTTGACTAATATTTTGAGTTCTGTGAAGTCAGTCAGGTTTTCAGCGTGTAAAAAAATCGTCGGGTCATATTCCAACGCCTTTGTAACCATTTGATTTTAATTTTATCAACGTTTGAGATAATACTTTTCCAAGAGCTGACTTGTATGTTTGCATATTATACTTTTGATAGTTTGTTAAGGCGTGTGATTGAGCATCATACTTAGCTATGGCTTTATCCGTTTCTTGTTTGAAATTAACATTAATTATTCCACTGTAAAATGATGCACAGCCAGATAAAAAGACCCAATCTCCGAACGAAGTAGGAACTTGATATTTATCGACTATTTCTTGAACCATTAATCCAAATGGTTTTTCTTTATCCTGAATATGAGCAATGTAATTATTTCTAAGAAGTTTGATAGGTTTTTCTTTATCAAGAATTGGTTTAGATAACAAATCTAAACAAGAATCTAATTTTACAAATTGTTTATTCTGAAGTAGTTTTTTACGAACAACTATAAAATTATCAAGTTGAATCATTATCATCTCTCTCACAATCTGAGAGAATAATTTGTCTTCTTGATTATCGAGTGGAATTTTTGGTGCGAATTTGTAAATACCTTGTAATCTATACCATACCCATTGTAATTTGACTAGACTAGCTTCAAAATCAGTTAATACCATCAATTCTTGATACTTGCATTTTGAATTAAGGTTATCCACTTGTTATCTCCATTCACTTCAATTCCGCAAGCTTCTGATGGAGTCTTACCGTCTAATCCCTCATGTGTCCTAATGTAATTATGGAATATCTCATAGCCTTTCAAAATGGGAGTATCCATTTTCTTTAATCCTCTCATGGTCTTTTCCCTGTCTCGAATCTCCCCGTTTAGACGTTCCATCTTGTTATTGTTCATATCTTTCTTGAAGTGGATATGGCTAATGTGTTCGGTTCTCAAGCTCTGTAAACTAGTACATACCATAAATTTACGACTATGGGTACTATCGTTACCACTATAGCCAAGGGTACAAATCTCCAAGTAAGTTTTTCAGGGTGTTTCATAAGATAGTAAAACAATACTAGATCGGTTACTGTGATTATAAC
>JAGWGU010000010.1 GCA_028867275.1 Nitrososphaerota archaeon | reverse complement strand
CGTCTTGGTATCAAAAAGTTGTGCTTTCTGTGTTCATAGTAAAACAGACTTCGAATCCATTGAGACACTCCCATTCTTGATATGTCATCAATTGGCATGCGGCCAATTCTTGTTATGACAACAAGCAGGTTCATCAGCAAATCATTGTTAAAACTTGTAAGTTTCTGGGTGATTCTTGCATCGTTAAAACAATAGTATGCCAGTTCATAAAGCGAAAGATCCTCTAACTCTCCTTCATATTCTGTTTTGGACTCTTCAATCAGTCCTTCACAGATGCTGTTCAATGAAAAATCGTTGTACTTGTGTGAAAATGCATAGATTTGAAATGAACGATTAGAAAATGTCCTGTACAAATCAATGTGTACACCTTTTTTGAGCGTGGCAGAGTCTCGCATCATTATCAAAGGAATTTCTTTTAGTGGAACACCAAGCCTTTCTGCCCGGTTATACATGAAAGGCATATCAAATTCGTCACCGTTGAATGTTATAACAAACGGGTATTGCTCCAAAATCTTGAACGCGTCTCTTAGCATGTCTGCTTCCTTGTCTTCATCATAGAAAGTCACCTTGACACCCTTTGGAAGTTCATCCCCTCCCATTTGTTTTCCTGCACGTTTTAGTACAAAGACTGTCTTGAAATCATCACTTGCACAAAATCCTATTGCTGTGATTTTTTTATCTGCAATCTTGGCATCAGGGATTCTTCCTGTCTCTGACTCTACCTCTATATCAAAAGTGATTCTTCGTATGTTGGGCACGGGTTGGTTGAGAAGATTTGCCCATTCACTGATGTGATTTTGAAATTCTTTTGTGTCTATCATTCCGATGTTTGTTACCTTGTCAAACAACAAGCCTTTTAGCGCAAGTTGGACCTCGTCAGGTATCGAATAGGAATATTCTTTGACCTTGCCATCTTCAATTGTATAATATCTGCCAACAATTAGCGATTTATCATAGAGATAGTTTTCATAATATTTGATGTCTGACTCCCATGTCTCCATCATGTTTCTTATGCTCTTGTCAGTCTGAGTTCCACCAATTGCAAGAGGATCTGTTACAGTAATTTTTGTTACATCGATTGTACGGTCTTTTAGTAAATCTTCTCGCTTGACACTTTCTAGTTTTAGCACATCTGTTCTGCTTGACAGAAATTTTAGTTCTTCAGGATCTAGTTTCGAATAGCAATATGGCTTGTGTCCGGTATTGTCAAACCAAAGTTTTAGCGTTTTGGATTTTGGTTCATAAAACTTTAGCATTGCACATTTTTTCAAACCGTCATATGTTGCCGAGACCAATAGTGCTGGTGGCATGGTAGTTGTTACTTCTTCTACTGCATTTGACATCTAGATCATCACTTTGGCACTAGATTGACATTTGGTTCTTCAAGAAGTACCTTTATCCAGTGATTTATCCTGTTTCTGTCTAAAACTACTACTTTCAACCCAGCTTCCTGTAACAACTCGTAATCTGTTTCAGGATAGCTCCCAAGACACACTATTTTTTTAATTCCGATTGTTATTGCCATCTTGCTGCACTCCAAACATGTGACAAATGTAGTATACAGAGTAGAGTCCTTGGTGCCAGAGCCCACTCCTAAAATGGCACAATGCATTATGGCATTTGCCTCAGCATGGTTGCATAGACACCTGTCAAGGCCTTCCCCTGAGGCAACTTTGCCTTCCATTCGAAGCTGACATCTTTTACACCCTCCCTCAAAGCAATTTTTTACTCCCGGTGGAGTTCCGTTATAACCTGTGGCAATCTGTCTGTTTTCTCTCACAATCACTGCTCCAACCTGTCTTGTTATGCAATTAGATCGTAATTTTGCAAGTTCAGCCTGGAGCATGAAATATTCATCCCATGTGGGACGGTCAAATGATTTGTTCACATGGAAACTGTATAATGCTCCAATATAAGATTACAAATATCTAGTGTGAAATTTGAGGTATATGCAGCTCAACTCTCTATCCTAAACAAGCTTTTTACCAAGATGACGCAAATCATGAATTAATTGAATGACAATTTTGTAGAACATAGATACATCAAAAAGTCAAGCATAGAGCACAGAGACTATCAAGACAACCTGGCAAAGCAAGCAATATCTGAGAACTGTCTGATCGTACTTCCAACAGGGCTTGGCAAGACAACGGTTGCACTTCATGTGATTGCAGAATTTTTGTCAAGAGGCAAGGGAGGAATCTTGTTTCTAGCCCCAACTAGAGTTTTGGCTCATCAGCATTACGAGTTTTTAAAAAATAATCTATTGATAGACGACATTGCTCTTGTTACTGGAGAAGATCTCCTTGCAAAAAGAAAGAAACTTTGGGTCAACAGCATAATCTGTGCAACTCCTGAAATTGTAAAAAATGATCTTGATAGACAGATTGTATCACCTGCTCAGTTTTCTCTTGTAATATTTGACGAAGCTCACAGAACAGTTGGAGATTATGCATATTCTGGAATTGCAGAGCGTTTTGCAAATATGGATGTCAGAATAATCGGAATGACTGCTACTTTGCCAAGTGAAAAACAAAAGGCAGAAGAGATGGTAAAGATCCTCAAGATAGCAAGCATAGCCCAGAGGACAGAAGAGAGCCCTGATGTGAGTCCATATGTACAACAGACAGACACTCAATGGATTACCGTAGAACTTGGACCTGAGATGAAAGAGATACAGGCCTTGATCAAAGCCGCAATAGATTCAAGGTATCTTGAACTCAAAAGACTCGGACTCAATCTCTCTGGGAGTAGGTCCATGTCTGAGCTTTTACGTGTAAGAGAGTTTGTCTTGAGACAAAATCGCCGAGCTGCCAAACCTCTTTTTACTGCAATACGACTCATACATGCACTAAACGTCTTTGAATCGCATGGTGTCACATCTTTTCTTAGATTCTGTGAAAGAACACAGGAGAAGAAAGGAGTAGGCATCAGGGATTTGTTTGAAAATGATTTGAGTTTTGGAAAAGCAGTAAGGCTTGCAAAGCAAGCACAGCAAAAAGGAATTGAACACTCCAAGATGGATAAACTACGTGAGGTGCTACAGGGAATTCCTGGAAAAGCACTTGTTTTTACAAGCTATAGGGATTCAGTTGATGTGATACATCAAAAACTAAATGAGATGGGAATTTCCTCTGGATTTTTAATTGGAAAAGCAGGGGAAACAGGCCTCAAACAAAAAAAACAAATAGAAACAATACAAAAATTTCGAGACGGACAATACAAGGTGTTGATTGCAACCAGAGTGGGAGAAGAAGGTCTTGATATCTCAGAAGTTAATCTCGTGGTGTTTTTTGATAATGTTCCAAGCTCGATTCGATACATCCAGAGAAAAGGTCGTACGGGAAGAAAAGATTATGGAAAACTAGTTGTCTTGATTGCAAAAGATACCACTGATGAGACGTATTATTGGATAGGAAAACGTAAGGTCACAGCTGCAAAGAGCATGGGAGACAAGATGAACAAATTCTTGGAGCAGCAAGAGGCGCCAAAGTCAAAGACAGGCCTGGATTCATTCTTCTAAATTCATGCACAGATGTTGAATTTCTGATATGGTGTAAAATCACAGTTAAATATCATAGGAATATCACAAACTTTTGATGATATCTACGAAAAACATATCCATTCTAATCTCTCTTTTGATCATACCGTCAATTGTTCTTCCAATTTATGCAGACGGCTCTTCTGGAATTACAGCGTCTGTCAACAAGGCCTCTTACCAGCCAGGAGACAAGGTGATAATCAGCGGGTCTGTCGGACAAATAGTGAACAGCAATCCAGTTACCATAATTGTACGAAATCCGATGGGTAATGTCTATGATGTGGGACAGGTAATCTTGCTAAACAACTTGTTTGTTCACGATTTTGTTCTAAACGATGATTCATTGGGTGGTACATATACTGTCAACATCAAGTACGGCCCTTCATCAAACCAGTTGTCTTTCGTATTGAATTCAGGAGTACTAAGTACAATTCCTGTCTTTGACAGCGAGATAAAAATAAGGACAAACGGTACAAATGTGATAAAATATGGTGATGTCTCTGTGTCTACTGTTGACAAGACAATAAAAATTTTAATGGATACATCCAAAATAACTGGCAATTCAGCAAATCAAGAATATCAAATTCCAAAAAAAATAGTTGACACACCTGGAGGAAATATAGTGTTGATGGTAAATGGAAACCAGATTCTATGTTCTCAGAGTGAAACTGACACGATGAGAATACTGGATTGTGTAATTCCAGCAAATTCTACAGAGCTTGAATTGATGGGTGCTACAGTAATTCCAGAGTTTGGTCCATTAGCAGGCCTTGCGGTATTGATATCGATAATTACAGTAGTGGTACTATCGCGAGTCTCAAAGATTCACTTTTAGACATTATTTTTGCAGACACTCAACTGTAATGTCCTTAATTTTGTCTTTTAGTTCCTGGATTTTTGAGTGATACCTTGAGATCTCTTTCTGTGTAAGATATTCTTCTTTTTCAAATTTTTTCACATGAGACTCACATATCCAGAGAAATTCTATGTCATAAGAGATTGAATCATGAGAGTTATTTTCTGCCAGGGTATCAGGATGTTCTTTTTCAAACTGCATCATCTTGGGTAATAATTCGATGTTATTTTTAACCAAATGCAGAAACGAGTCCAGTTCTTGTTTTAATGACTTGTTGTCACAGATCTGTTGTGTCCAGACTGGCTTGGTCTTGTCATGGTGAACAAGTTCTGTACGTAAGAGATCAATCCCAAATGTGTCCAAAACATCCCTTGCAATCTCTTCCCTGACACTTTCTGACATTTTTATCAGATTATCGGTAGAATTGCCTTTTATGCGCATCTTACCTATTCTAGATGTGGCATGATACCATACTTTGTTCAAATAATGTAACAAATTGGTTTAGAGCTAGTTTACAAAATTGCAAAAGATAAGTTATTTAATATCTCATAGAACCTAAGCATTGTATGATTACATACATTCTTGCAACATGCATTCCAGGAAATGAAAAAGAAGTAATACAAAAGATCAAGGAGATACCAAACGTAGTTGAGGTAAATGGAATAATGGGAAAATATGACATTTTCGTAAAAATTCAATCAGGCGAAGTAATGAAGGTGGATTTGACAATAAGCAAGATAAGAAGCGTCCCGCATGTTACAAGTACCGTATCCATACCTGCAATTTATGGGCAGGGCGGAACAATAGACGACGAAAAGTAGACTTGTTAAACTTTTACCTAAAGATTATCTAGATTGGTCACGATATGATGTCATGGGAAAAATAATTGAAGTTGCAGACCCACGTATGATAGATAGGGTACCGGACAAGACAGTAGTGTTGATGTCTGGTGGAAAATTTCTAGAGAGAGGCCATGTTGTAAAAAATATCTGCCTAAACCTATACATTCAGAGAAAGGACGAGAAACTTGGCCCATATTCTCTGATAACAGTACTTGTTGAGACTGACAAGGGAGTAATTGAGATGACCTATGATGAGGGGTACAGAGGCGTAAATGCGATAGAAGAAGCAGTGGCATTTCTTACATCGCACCTAGGAATCTCTGGGCTTATCTTGAGGTCAATCATTCAGATGGACCAGTCAATGAATAAAAATAATTTATTAGTGATAGACTCAAGTGAGCAAGACGTGGAGTTTTATGAAGTTTGAGAGAAAACCTATTGAAGTAACTCCAACTTGTGCCATGTGTGCAAGACCGATAAAAGAGCATAGTCAAGAGCAGATGAAATTTTGTACTGACGAAAGACGCAAATCCCATAATGTAAAAACAACCCTATGACAATTCCCGTGATATAATTTTGGTCCTATACAGAGCAGTTCCTCCAGATTTGTATCTTCGTGTAAAAAAGGGGCTGCAAAATGATCACGTCCTGTCCCAGTATCCATCATTTCATGATACGATGCATGAATCATTTGAAATCATATCGCTTAATGGCAAGATTGCAGTATACTATTACAAGGATGGAACACTTACAATAGAAGGCAATGAGAAAGATCCGTTATTTCACAGAATAATTCGCAGGTCAATAAACTTGTTTCAAAGAAAGAATACATTTGAATAGTTTACAGATCTAATCCGCTAGCGTCTTGTAGCTTTTCAGTCAGATCAAGATACGTGTACGGGTCTAGTTGTTTTGCAAAACCCTTGTCAATGTTGATTAGATATATGGAATGTAGCCTGGCATTTAGAATGTCATCAATTTCAATTGGTGGATTCTTGTAGAATCGGTCTACCAAATTTTTTATTCTTTGAATCTCTTCTATTTTTCTATCACTCGGAGGTTTTAGGAATAACTTTGGGATTGGCAAAATTCCAACAACTGGCGTAGCAAGTGCAAATTTGGAGCAGTGCTTACTGTATCTTGCTATCTTGCTTGATATTCTTGCCACGTAATAGTCGATGGTATCTAGTGCATGATCAGGTGGAGTAAATCCCGTCTCAATCTCCATGATGAATGTACCGTCCCCTTTTGTTGCAAATACATCGCAGACAAGAATGTTGGAGAGCTGTTTTTCAATGTCAACCGTATAGCCATGAGATATCAAATTTGAAGCACAGATCATCTCCAACACAGAGTGGTTTATTTTTACAAGATTTTTCTTGTATAATTCAATTAATCGTTCTCTTACAAAATTTATCTTGGATTTTATTTCAGGAGTCTGCCCGCTTGTTAGTTTTTCGGCAACGGTATACACATCATCTGTGAATTTTTCTAAATCCAAAATCTACTATTTCAAATCTAGTATGGGGTTTAAGAGGATAGCTAAATGAAATAGGCAGCTTTTCATGATAAATGAATTTTAAAAAGATTTTTTATCAAGATGAATTGGTCATAATCATGGCAGAACTGTCAAATGAGGATAAACTAGTATTGCTTCAACATGCCATTTCAAAGTATGAGGATGAAAATACCTTGCTTGAAAAACTCAAGGCAGTGCTATCTCAAAAAGAGATTGACCGGGGCATTGCTACATTGATTGCAACTCAAAAAGTCAGAAGAATTGGCCCAGATGTATTACAGAATAACGTAAGTCACATTGGAGAACTTCCAGAGGTTTTGCCACACATAAAGCAGATTGTGGACAATCTCTAATCCACAAATGAAAACAACATTGCAAACACTACAGATCAGTTATTTTTTCAAATTGATTATCTACAAGTATGAAATTTCATAGAGTGTACAACAAATTTGGGATCAAGTTCTACATGCCAGAGATTAACCCAATTATCAAACATTGGATAGTATCATTTTATCCACCATCTACATGTGGACAAAATTACGAATGGAATTGTCCCTAAAACGGACAAATGTTTTTTGCAAGTTAAATAATTAAATAAAAAATGATGTTTTTCAGGCAAGTACAATCCCAAAAACTTACAAATAGATGTGTTTCAGACCAGTAAACATGACAATTAAAAATATTACAGTTTTAGGTTCTGGAATAATGGGTCATGGAATTGCCCAAGTTTCCGCAATGTCTGGATATGATGTAGTTCTTCGAGATATTGAAAAACAGTTTTTAGACAAAGCGATGGAAAAGATCAAGTGGTCACTTGACAAACTGGTATCAAAGCAAAAAATCACAGAAGCACAAGGAAAAGAGATCTTTGCAAGAATTACTCCGATAGTAGATTTGGCTGAAGCATTAAAGGACTGTGATTTGATGATTGAAGTAGTACCAGAGATAATGGACCTCAAGAAAAAAGTCTATGCTGAGGTAGACAAGGTGGTACCACAAAAGACAGTCTTTGCATCAAACACTAGCACTCTGCCAATAACAGAGATTGCAAACACTACATCTAGACCAGAGAGATTTATTGGAATCCACTTTTTCAATCCGCCACAATTGATGAAACTAGTCGAAGTAATACCAGGACAAAAGACATCAAAGGACTTGGTTGATACCACCATTAATTTTGTAAAATCTGTCTCAAAGGAACCGGTTGTATGCAAAAGAGATGTTCCAGGGTTTATTGTAAATAGGTTATTCATTCCGTTAGTGCATGAAGCTGCATATGCCATGGATAGAACAGGAGCAACAAAAGAAGAGATTGATTCTGCAGTAAAATTCACACTACATTTTCCAATGGGAATATTTGAGTTGGCAGACTTTACTGGCATGGATGTAATTCACAAGGCAACATTAGAGATGCATTCACGCGACAAAAAAGTAATCAACCCTCACCCATTGATTGAAAAATTATATAATGAAAAGAAACTAGGGCAGAAAAGCGGAGAAGGATTCTACAAGTATTCTGGAGAACAATATGAAAGAATAAATCTTACTGAAGATCTGGCAAAGAAATTTGATCCAATACAATTACTTGGAAACATCTTGAACAATGCCGCATGGCTTGTTACAAACCAGGCAAGCGACATTCCTGAAATAGAAAAAGCATTAGCTCTTGGAATGGGACTCAAAAAACCACTATTTGAAACTGCAAAGGGATTTGGCATACAAAACATTGTGTCTGAATTGCAAAGACTGGCAAAAGAAAACAAGTTCTACGAACCAGACCCGTATTTGATATCGCTCAAGTAGAATTGATTTTTTCTAGGATTACTTGGACAGCTTCTTTTGGAGAAGACACACCTATTATCAATACGTTTTTTCTGTGATCTAAATACTGATCCATATATTTTTCAGCCATTCCACCACTGTTTTTTATTGCAACAATTGGTTTTTTGTACATGTATGCAGCACATGTCTCAGACAAAGTACCTGAACCACCGCCAATCATTATTACACCATCGGCAGATAATGCATTCAGAAAATCTCTTGCAAGACCCATCCCAGTTGGTATGACGATATCACAGTATTCATTTGCAAATGAAGGATCGTTTTGTGGTATGATTCCGACAGTGAGTCCTCCTGCATCTTTTGCACCCTGACATGCAGCTTTCATTACTCCTTCAAGTCCTCCGGTGATCAAAACAGCCCCTGATTTTGCAACCTCCATGCCGGTTTCATATGCAAGTTTTGCAGCTGTCGGAGTGAACCCATTCTCGTTATGTCCCACTATTAAAATCTGGATCTTTTTTGGCAACTAGAATAGAAGGAAAAATTAAGATAATAAAAATTGTATTTAGAAAGTAGAAATGAAAGTGCCTATTCTCTAGGTACTTGACTCTGCCTTTGGTGTCGTACTTGTAGAAGATATACCCTCTGCAGGTTTTGTTGCAGCGTCTGTCTTTTTCTTTCTAGGAGCACGTGGTTTCTTTACTTTAACTTCGGTACTTTTTGATTCTGATTTTTGAGTTGGTGCTGTTTGTGGTTTTGATTGTTGAGGTTTTTGTTGTTGAGGAGGTCTCTGACCTTGTTGTGGACGTTGACCTTGTGGGGGTCGGTTACCCTGTTGTGGTTTCTGTCCGGGTCTTTGGCCTTGTTGGGGTCTATTACCATGCTGAGGTTTTTGTGATGGATGCTGTACTTGTGGTCTTTGGCCTTGCTGAGGTCTTTGTCCCTGTTGTGAAGGTCTTTGACCTGGTGGATGTTGCTGACCCTGTTGTGGCCTGTTGCCTTGCTGCGGTCTATTTCCTTGTTGTGGTTTTTGACCTGGTTTCTGACCTTGTTGTGGACGTTGACCTTGTGGGGGTCGGTTACCCTGTTGTGGTTTCTGTCCGGGTCTTTGGCCTTTTTGTGGTTGAGGTCTGTTACCTTGGTTTTGTTTCTGTCCTGGTTTTACATTTGGACTTGATCCTGGAATTGGTTTCATCTTGTTCCAAAGTATGCTCATTCTTGCGCGATATCCTACACCATATTCCAGCTCATCTGGAACAAGTGTTGCAGGGTGAACAAATCCTTGACTTCTAATTGCAATTGCTCGCTTCATTGCGATGTTTCTGACATAATCCCAGTCTACGGATGCAAATCCATCTACAGGACCAGTCAAGATACCATTATGCATTGAGAAAACTAGTGCAGATACAATCGGTATTGCATAGTTGATGCTGGCGGGAGAGTTGATCTTTACTGGCATCAAAGGCATGTGATGACTTCCTCTTGTATTTCCTGCAACAAGATGAGGGTTGTTAAATGCAGAACCTGCTTCCTCTGTTGCTGGAAAGTCTTTTTGAGTTCTGATGATGCAGATTGGATCGTCTTTTCCGACATAAGTTCCTGCAATGTTGTGTAGCCTATCAGTTGATGCGGCCAAGATGGGTTGGTTGTCTTTAGTGGTTACTGTGGATACAACGTATCTTCCAGGATACATCAAGGCAGCTTCTAATGTTGGCTTGTCTTCCCACATGTTTAGTGTAGCAATTTTGCCCTTTTCTACATCCATTACATTAATTCTGACACCTTTTGACAGGTTTTGGTTTACAATCAACCCAGTGTTAGATAGTGTATCTACAAACATTCTGTAGAAAGGATAATTGAATGCACCAGGCTCGGTCTTGTCTGCCGCATAGATTGTAAATGCTTCGTTAGGTCTTTCATCAAATGTCATCTCTGCAACTCCAGGTCCCATACCTTTTACGTTTCCAGAAAATGAATCCTTCAAAAGATCTTGACCTGCACCATAGAGTCCTTCGTTTTTAGCAACTCGTGTTGCAGCTTCAAATGCGCGCCATGCAAGTCCGTGAATTTGAGAATTGTTAACACCCTTTGTATGAGTCATGACGATATGGATGTCATCACCACAATATCCGATATAGGAATCAATCAAGAGTCCTTTACCATCTTTTCGTACTTGGGGCTTTACAAGATTTCTTACTGCATTTAGTAGACCATCACTTGGTCTAGTATGTCCACCGATTCCGCCAACATCAGCTTTGATTACTGTTACGGTAATTTTCATTATTTCTTGTGATCAAATAGTTCGATTTATACCATGTGAAAAAAATTGATCTGGATGATCGAGTCAGAAAATAATTCAATTTTTGACCGAAAAAAATTCAAAAAATGAAAATGCTAATAAAGCCCTTCTCAAGTAACATCCTTCATGAGTAGTGCAGCAGCAAGAAAACCTCACTTGAACATGATTGTCGTAGGACACATCGATAACGGCAAATCTACAACCATGGGTCACTTTTTAATGGAACTTGGATTAGTAGATGAAAGAACGATTGCCTCACATGCAGCCGAATCCGAGAAGACCGGAAAAGGTGACACTTTCAAATATGCATGGGTCATGGACAATATCAAGGATGAAAGAGAGAGAGGTATTACAATTGATTTAGCATTTCAAAAATTTGAATCTCCAAAATACTTCTTCACATTAATTGACGCACCAGGTCACAGAGACTTTATCAAAAACATGATCACAGGCGCCTCAGAGGCAGACTGTGCAGTTTTGGTTTTGTCAGCAAAAGAAGGTGAAACAGATACAGCAACCGCACCAGGTGGACAAGCAAGAGAACATGCGTTCTTACTTAGAACACTAGGTGTAGGACAATTAGTAGTTGCAATAAATAAAATGGATGATAGTAATTTCTCAGAAGCAGCATTCAAGGCTGCAAAAGAAAAGGCAGAGAAATTGTTAAAGTCAGTAGGTTACAAGCTTGAAAGTGTAGCAATCATTCCAGTCTCAGGTTGGAAGGGAGATAATTTGGTCAAGAAATCAGCAAACATGCCATGGTGGACAGGTAAGACACTATACGAAGCATTTGATGAATTCAAACTACCAGACAAGCCAACAGGAAAACCACTTAGAATTCCAATTCAAGATGTTTACACGATTACCGGTGTAGGTACAGTTCCAGTAGGCCGTGTAGAAACAGGAGTTGCAAAACCAGGTCAGAAGATAGTTGTAATGCCATCAGGCGCAGTGGGAGAAATCAAATCAATTGAAACTCATCACACTGAAATGCCATCTGCAGAACCAGGTGACAACATTGGATTCAACTTGAGAGGTATTGAAAAGAAAGATATCCATAGAGGCGATGTAATTGGAACAGCTGATTCACCACCAAACGTAGCAAAAGAATTCAGAGCACAGATCATAGTTATTCATCATCCAACAGCAATTGCACCTGGATACACACCAGTAATGCATGCACACACTGCCCAAGTTGCGGCAACCATAGTAGCATTCGAGGCAAAAATCAATCCACAGTCTGGTGCAATTGAAGAAAAAGATCCAAAGTTCTTAAAAGCAGGAGATTCTGCAATTGTCAGAATCAAGCCAGTAAGACCATTGTGCATTGAGACCTTTGGAGAATTCCCAGAGATGGGCAGATTTGCTCTCAGAGATATGGGTGCAACAATTGCAGCAGGAATCGTAAAAGAGATTACTGAGAAATACACAAAATAGGGACCTGAATGACCCAGACAGCCCGAATCAAATTAACAAGCACAAGTCTTTTGAGACTAGACGGGGTCTGTACGGAAATCAAGGGCATTGGAGAAAAGACAGGGGTCAAAGTGAAGGGTCCAACACCATTACCAGTCAAAACACTAAACGTTGTCACAAGAAAGTCACCATGCGGTCAAGGTACCAACACATATGAAAAATGGGAAATGAGAATCCATAGACGAGTAATTGATCTTGGAGCAGATGACAGAGCAATAAGACAACTCATGAGAATAAAAATTCCAAATGACGTTTACATCGAACTTACTTTGAAATAGATTTTGATAACAATGTCTGAACCAACACAAGAAATACCAGCCGAAGAGAAACCAACTAGCTTTAGCGTTTTCTATTCATGCATGCGTTGTGGAACCCAGGTATCCCAGTCAGAACTTACAAGACTGCCAGAAATAAAATGCATTTGTGGTTTTAGAGTATTTACCAAAGTCCGACCACCCGTAGTAAAAACAATCAAGGCATTCTAGACATCTCTTTTACCGTGATACGTATGCATGCGTTGCATGTGTGTTCTCATCTCTTCCATGCTTGAAAAATTTTGGTTGCACATTTTACAATCATATACCTTGTTGTCACTGTGATACAGCTGCTGGTGCTGCATTAGATACTCTTGTTGCCTAAATTTTGCATTACATATTTCACATTTGAATTTTTTAAAAATATTCATCTAGCCCAGCTTTGCCTTGTGAGAGTCCCAGCATTGTCTACATAACTGACCATCAAGCACCCACTTTTTCTTTGGGTTGTATCGTATCATACCGAGTTTTTTTCCACAAACTTGGCAAGTGGTTTTTTGACTCTTGAAGGTAAGATCTTTTTTATCAAAACATGATTTACACAACAAACCAATCATATCCCATTGGTATCGAGGTTCCCACAAATCTGGAACATCTTTTTCTATTCCACAAACAACACACTTTTGTCTCAAACTCAGTTCATAGAACTTTTTCATCTGAGTCACGTAGCAATCCCCACAAAGAGGCCCCTCAATCTGCCATTCACTCTTTGGTTTGTGTTTGTGAGATGACTCTTTTTTACAAATGGCACAAATGATGGGTTTACCACCAAGCAATTTCATGATATTAAACAGTACTAAATCCATTAAATAGTTATCATAAAGGAAAGGAATTGAGAACCTAGTTCTCAGGTTATTGTTCCAGTGCTTCTTCTAGAAGCTGGCCTGCATTTAACATTCCTTTTTGCTTTGCAATCTGTTCAATTTTTGCATATTGTTCAGCTGTAAAACAAATTGGCATTGAACGGTCTTTCATGGAGTACATCAACCCTTATGATTTTATATCCTTTTTGTTGATTTGCTTTGATCGTCAAGATCGGTTTTTATCACTAAAATTATTCTCGAAAGACATATTTTCTCTGGCCACGCAATTCAGGGCTGCTTCCAACTCCTACCAATACGAATTCTTTCTTGCCATCCAAGATGTTCTGTGTTGGGCTTAGTTTACTTTCATGGATCTGTTCATATTCCTCAAGTGATACCTTTCTCCTGTCACCGATTTCTGCCTCTAGGTTCATGTTTTTTACAATTTCTTTGTATGTCGGCATGATAACACCGCTGAAGACCATTGCGCTACTTCCACTGCCGTAAGAGCCAAACCCAAATCTCTTGCTTTCAAGATCTGTGCCCTTTTGGAATTCAAACTCTAGGCAACTTCTAAAGCCCATGTAGAGTGAAGCCGTGTAAAGATTTCCCACCATGCTTGCTGCAACAAGGGAGCTGGCAAGTTTAGAATCATAAGCTTCTTGGAATTCATCAGTCATTGTGAATCTCTTTGTAAACTCGTGGTCTTTTTGCATAAACTCTTCGTCTGCAAGTATTGATTCTATTGTTCCACGCGGATCTTTTGGAATTGGTTCTGACATTCCCATCTTCTCTATAATTCCTTTCCATCGTGGAAGACTTCGCCATTCATGTCTTAGTAAATATGTCAAGGCCTTCTTGCCCATGTTGCTGTATGGAAGATGCATGTTGATAAAATCAATATAATCAAGAATTGTTTCTCCTTCCTTTAGTTTTATTATTCCAGTAGAGAGTGCTTTTTCCTTGTATGCCATCAATGCTTTCTTTACCTGAATCATGTAAAGCAAGTTAGAATACTGACCGTTTACAATCGGAGTCTCTTTTCCAAATGGCCTGTAGAAATCATATTCATTTTTAATAGAAGTTGATGTAACTTTAGGATCAAATGTCATCAGTCTTGGAGTATCATTTAAGAGCATAGCAACAGCACCTGCGCCTTGGGTATATTCACCGCTTGAGCCAAGATCATATTTTGCAATGTCAGATACCACCACTATGGCAGACTTGCCCTCTGCCTCCCCTGCCCTAATCCAATTTGTATTGTCATACAAAGCATAAGAGCCACTAACACATGCAAACTTGCATTCTATTCCACCACAGTGTTCGAAGGAATCATTACCATAAACTTGCTCTAGCATACCGATGACATAGGAGTTCATTGCTTTTGATTCGTCAAGTGATGACTCGGTTGCAACGTAAAGCCTTCCAACATCTTTTGGTGAGATCTTGTTTCTCTCCATGATTCTAAGACAGGCATTTGCCGCCATGCATGCAGGATCTTGATTAGTATCTACAATAGCCATTTTTGATACGCCAAGACCCCTTTGGAGCTTGTCTGGGTCCATTCCACGTGCTTTGGCAAAGTCTCTTGCGTCTACAAACAGTTTTGGAATGTAGATAGCAATGTCATCTATACCTGCGGCCAATGTCTTCAGCTTTCTGATTACCGATATAAGGATTTTGAGAGTCAATATTGATCTCAAAAATTGATAATTTTTGTTACATTATCACAACATATGTGAAAATCTATTATGATTTTAGCTTGGATTTGAATAATTCGTCAAAGACTTCGAAGGGTTGCGCACCTTCAATTTTGGTGATGGACTTGTCTGGCGCTATTATGAAAAAATCCGGAGTTCCAGTCAATCCAAGACCCTTGGCATCAGACAGGCTACCCTGAACTGTAGAGATGTATCTTGATTGGGTCATGCATTGCCCAAATTGGGTATCATTTAGTCCCACATCCTTGGCAAATTTCAGCAGATTGGTAGATGATGCCCATCCAGTGTTTTCTCCGTTCCAGTTGTTGTATAACGTGTCATGATACTCCCAAAACTTGCCTTGTTCTTGTGCACAGTGTGCAGCATGTGCCGCATTAACAGAATCCTGACCAATTATGACAAAATCTTTGAAGACCATGCGTACCTTGCCAGTATCAATGTAATTTTTGACAACATCAGGCTCTATTGTATGATAAAATTTGTTACAGAAAAAGCATTGATAGTCTCCAAACTCTATCATCGTAATAGGAGCATCGTTTGAGCCAAGTACTGGAGATGTATTGTCAATCAATAGATTCAATGTAGCTTTTTGAGATGGATTATTCTGTAATGCAGCCTTGTCTAAAGAGTTGCCTTGTTGCTCTGTGGTAGAAGGCATGGGATTTGGGATACCGTGTCCAAATAATGAAACCACTACAATTACTGCAACAATAGCCCCGATCCCAATCCCTATAGACGGGAGATGAACTTTCAAGAATTGGACTAGGGTTTTCAGATTATTTAGTTCTTGTTAAAGGGGTAAGCCAAATAAATGGGATTTCACACCACAAAAACTGTGAAAAAAGTTTTTGTCAATGGATATGGCTCTATTGGTAGCAGAATAACCCAGTTCATAGCAGATGACAAGGACATCGAAGTCATTGGAGTTGGCAAATATTCTCCTGACGACAAGGTGGCAGACGCAATATCAAGAGGGTTTCATGTTTATGTTCCAAAGACAAAGACGGAGGCTTTTAAAAATTATAAAATTTCAGGTGCTATAGAAGATATTATCTCTGAAAGTGATCTAGTAATAGATGCAGCTCCTGGTGGTGTAGGATACGCAAACAAAAAGTCACTATATGAGCCAAAAAATGTCAGCGCAATTTTCCAGGGCGGTGAAAAGATTGGCGGGGAAGAAGCTGTTGCAAACTTGATCTTTAATTCTCGTGTAAATTATGAAAAAGCGTTTGATGCAAAATACGTGATGCAGGGAAGCTGTAATGTTACTGGAATGGGAAGAATACTTCAACCCCTCAAGGAAAAATATGGAAAAAAGATAAAGCGGTTTGACGCAACACTGTTGCGAAGATGGGCAGACCTGGAGGATTCAAAGACTGAGGTGAAAGACTCTATTGAATGGACCCGAAAACCACATCACAATGAGGATGTCAAAAGTTACATGGGTGCAGATATACCGTTATTCATTCGTGCTTTCAAGGTTCCAACAAGACAGATGCACGTGCACCTCATGGACATTCGTTTTGACGGTCCTGCACCAAATGCACAAGAAATTCTGGAATTGTACAAACATGAATACGGTGTTGCAACATTGTACAGTGCAAAAGGAACAAAAGATATTCGAGACTACGCTGAATCTATAAAATTTAATTTCAAGGATACCAACATGATTCACATTCATGCAGATGTAACTGAGGTTCAGGATGATGTTGTCAAACTCACATATTCTGATGATCAGACTGGCATAGTAGTACCTGAAAATCACCTTCTGATGCAGGCAATGCTATTCAAGAGAAAAAGAGAAGATGCTTTCAAACACACAGAAGAGTTGTTCCACATGGAAGAAAAGAAAAAACTACTCGAAGAGCATTTTTCAAAGAAATAAGAACAAAATTGTTTGTATCAGGTAGCGTTTTTGCCAAACAAACCTACAAAACTAATGTGAACTTATAAAAGAGACAGTTCAAAAATAAGATACATACCAATTTGTTTGAAATTCAATCAAGGCGCTTATTGATTAAAACACAGGGTTTGAAGTCAACACAATGTAAAAGATGCTCATATCGAGGTAATTGATCATGGACATGGAAATGATTTTGAAAATAATATTGCTTGCATTGCTAGTAGCACTATCTGCCCTTTTTAGTGGTGCCGAAGTGGCTCTGATTGCAACAAACAAAGCAAAAGTTAGTCAGTTGGTAAAAGAAAAGGTCAGAGGCGCAACAGCACTTGCCAAACTAAAATCAAACCCTAACAGAATGCTTGCAACAATAAACCTTGGTACCGCATTGGCAAATGTAGGATCTTCTGCACTTGCCACGGAGATTGCACTAGGTTTGTTTGGCAATGGAGGTCTTGCAATATCGATTGGAATAATGACATTCATACTATTGGTCTTTGGCGAAAATGCTCCAAAATCATACTGTAATGCAAACCCGGTCAAGGTATCATTATGGATAAGCGGCATTACACTTACTTTTAGTTACATATTTTACCCATTTGTCATACTATTTGAAAAGATTACACATGCAATACTATGGATGCTAAAAAGTCCATATCATCCACCACCAATTACTGAACAAGAGATTTACAATGTAATTGAACAAGGCCTGGAAGACAAGGCACTAAAAAAACATGAACGTGAACTTGTTCATGGTGCACTCAAGTTTGACGATATCGTAATTCGTGCAGTCATGACCCCTAGAACAAAGATGTTCATGCTCCCGGCAAAGATGATCTTGTTTGATGCAATGCCGTTGATAAGCAAAAGTGGTTATTCCAGGATTCCACTCTACAGGGATACAACAGATCAGATTGTTGGGATACTAAACGTAAGAGACTTGTTAAAGAATTTGGAAAGAGATGAAAAAATAATTACGCTTGAGTCACTTGCCAGAAAACCAATCTTTGTGTCACAAGAACAACGAATCAGCAAGCTGTTAAGAGAGATGCAGGGCAGACAGACTCACATGGCAATTGTAGTGGACGAGTTTGGCGGTGTGGAAGGCTGTGTTACACTTGAAGACCTGTTAGAAGAAATTGTAGGAGAGATAATGGATGAAACCGACATGGAAGAGCTTAACTTTAAGATGCTAGACAAGAACACAATGCTTGCAAGTGGCGACGTAGAGATTGATACAGTAAATGAAATATTAAAATCAGACATTCCACGCGGCGATGACTATTCCACCTTGAATGGTCTGTTACATGACAAACTAAAAGACATTCCAAGAACTGGTGACAGAGTAGTTGTAGAGTCTATCAAGATGACTGTAGAAGAAGCAGTAAACAATCAGGCAAGCCGCATAAAAATAGAAAAGATTCTAAACACCAGCTAGGTTCTAGGTGGAATTGCAAACTTGTTTTGTGGGTTTTTGTGATAATCAACAGGAATGCTAGAATCTTTCTGTCGTCCTGTCAGGATTCCAACAACAGTTTCATCCTTTTTGATTATTCCCTCACCAATCAATTTTTTCACTCCTGCTGGAACAGCACCAGATGCCATCTCACAGTCAAATCCATTTAGACCAACAAGTGCCATTCCATCCAGCATTTCGGCATCAGATACCTGGGTTACAACACCATTTGTAAAATCAAGTGCTCGCAATCCCTTGAGAATATTGGCAGGTTTTGCAATCTGGATTGCAGTGGCTTTGGTTTTTGGTCTGATCTGATTTTTATCCATATATTCATAATATCTCTTGATCAGTGCAGTATCGGATTTTCCCTTGTTCCATCTCAGTTCAGTATTTTCAAACTTACCATTGTACAAATTGTATAAAGTGTTGGCACCTTCAGAGTTGACAACAGCAAGACGTGGAATCTTCTTAATCCATCCCCATTCGTACAACTCCATAAGCGCCTTGCCACAACTTGATGTGTTTCCAAGCGCGCCTCCAGGATAGACTATCCAGTCCGGAGGATTCCAATCTAAAAACTCCAAGGCTCTGAAAACAATTGTTTTTTGGCCCTCAATTCTAAATGGGTTTACAGAATTTACGGTATATCCACCTGCCTGTCCTGCTTGTTTCAAGGATGCAGACAATGCATCATCAAAATTTCCTTTAATTTCCACCACCTGAGCTCCAAACTGAAATGCTTGGCTAAGTTTTCCTGGTGCAACCTCTCCTGCAGGTATATACACATCACAGTCTATGTTTTCATTTGCAGCATACATTGCAGCGGAGGCAGAGGTATTTCCAGTTGATGCACAGATTATTTTTTTGATTTTAACAAGTTTTGCATGTGTCACAGCTGTAGTCATACCATTGTCTTTGAAGGAACCACTTGGGTTGTATCCTTCCGGTTGGAGCCACAGATTTTGTAATCCAACATAT
The DNA here is from genome assembly GCA_028867275.1 of Nitrososphaerota archaeon. Taxonomy (GTDB): domain Archaea; phylum Thermoproteota; class Nitrososphaeria; order Nitrososphaerales; family Nitrosopumilaceae; genus Nitrosotalea. The sequence goes on along the minus strand of JAGWGU010000010.1, from coordinate 23,306 downwards.
TGTGAAACTCGAGACATGTGATATGGTTTAGAGAGTCTGCCCTCTGCACCATCTAATGAAACTAAATATTTTGAACATTGATCAAGGTCTTCAGTATCTATCTGACAAAAGTTCAGCAGTTCACGAAAACGCCACACTCCACTTTCATTGAAAATGTTGTTTGAGTGATTTCTGCGTTTGTAAAATACTTCTTTTAATGAGGAAGATGGAGTAAAATCATATTTTACATCAAGCAAGTGACCCTTTTCGCATTCAATTCTAGTATCAGTTACAGGATACTGTAGTCCACATGCTGGATCTATGCATTTTAGATATGCCTGTGACTGCATTATGCAAAATTTAGTTGGTTCGTATTTAAATCTAAAGAATTTAACTTCTGTGCAGAAAACGGGGTTTAGCCTCTAATTGTTCTCCCTGTTCAATTTCGGGGTTTGTTTAAGAGATCATCTGAAAACTTATCATTGTTAATGTTTGGAGAGTAAGACATGGGAGAAAGTAACACCATTGTTGAAATTTTACTTGTTCTTAGTACCATTGCTATTGCAATAGTGACATGGATGAGAATGGGAGAATCTAATAGTCTCTTACGAAAAGATTTAGATGTAAAAATACGACCAGTTTTGGCAAGAACTGTAATAGGAGATTCCATTAGAAAAGCCCCTGATGGAAGTATAATACATGAACCTGTTTACTCATTGCAACCTGATAAGGTGTTATTTCATTTTACAAATAGCGGTACTTTACCAGCAAAGAAAATAAAACAAACTTCTTTCATTTCATTAAAACCAAAAGATACACATGAGAAAATTTATGCTTTGGAAGGAAAAGAGTTACCTGATCTTGCACCTAATGAAAAATATTCTATAGACATTTTCTATGAAAAACTACATTATACTCAAGCATTAGCATTCAATATTTGTCATTTTGGACTGAACTTGGAATATGAAGATCCTAACGGTAACGGATATTTTTATCATATGCAGGGTCATTTTGAAAAAGGCTATCTTATGCTCGATAGTGTAGAAATGAATTAATGTTTAGAAGCAAGTTTGATTAAACTCTCAATCTTATTTTCACCTAGTTCAAGATTAATCCCAGCTTGTTCCGCAGGTGTTTTACCTATACCGCTATGATCTCTTATGAAATTGTAATGGATTCGATAAGCATCTATTATCTTCTGTGCAGATTCTTTGTGATCCATGCCTCTCATTACAACCTCTCTATCTCTGAAAATACCATTCAACCTCTCTACCTTTTGGTTTAATCCCTGTTTTCTGACGGATACCGACCTGACATTCTTTACAGGCTTGCCAAACTTGGTATAGAATACATCTGTAAAGGCATCATTATACGACTGTAAACCGTCATGCACTATTGCCAATGGTTTTGGCATCTTGTCTTTGGCTTCTTGGAATACTGCCTTTGCATCAGAAACCTCTCTTCTCTGAGATACTTTACTGCTAATCCAAAATCTTGTGGTATTGTCCATCATATTCCATAGCCATTGGTAGTGACCTTTTGCAGTCTCTTCCTTTCTTACATGAACCATCATCTCATCTACGTGATAAACACCTGAAACTTCCTTTGGAACTAGAGAATCTACAAAAGGTGAAACCACTTCGCCAAACTTGTGAATCCAGTTTAATATAGAACTTGGACTAACATCTGTTCCGTGAAATAGTTGGATGTGTTCTTTTACTTTTCTTAGTGACACTCCTTTGAAGTATAGGTCTAATGCCATTGTGATTATCTTTGAGTTTACCTTGTTGTAAGCAAAGCCTAGATTGTCAGACCACTTGTGATTGCATTCCTTACACTTGAATCTCTGAATATTTCCTGACTTGTTGTGTCTTATTCCTATCTTGATGATATTCACAGAACCACATTTACAGGATAGCTTGTCAGATTCAATTTCCTTTACATCTGAATTATTTACTATCTTATGGCGTAATTCCTTTGATATGTAGACTGCTTGAATGTGCTTACATTCAACGTGTCTGAAAGTATGATCAGGACAAGAACAATTCCAACCATGCTTGTATTCGTGTATTACATCATACCAATTATCAGAGGATTGTGATTTTACCTTGTAAGTTACTGCATTGATTCTTTTGATTTGGTCTGATTGACCGACTATTGTTAGTGCCTTTAGTTCTCTTGTTTGGATTTGTTTTCTGTTTATGACCATTATACCAATACCTACCAATAGATATACCAATAGGTATTAATAAATATTACCTATTGGTATCTAATGGTAACATGGCAATGAAAAAGTACATGGTATCTGTACCCGATGAGATGGTCAAGGTCTTAGAGAAAGAACGTAAAGAGAGATTGCTTGAAACTGTACCTGAAACTATTAGAGTAATACTAAGCGAATATTTGAGAAGGAAGAATTAACTTATTTCATCTTCAGATTTTTTACCATCATCTTTTGGCTTTGAGATAATCATTACATATCCTATACACACTGTTATGTATCCTAAACCACATGCTAGTGTAAGTTTAGAGAGAGTCATTACCGCTACAACGTTTGTAATGGGTAGAAATGAAGGAGATAATAGAAGAACTACCGAGGATGCAAAAAATATTGGCGACATTCCAATTAATCCACGTAACTCTTCCCATAATTTCTTAGTCAATCTTGCTTCTAAAACACCAGAAATTGTTAACAGTACCAATATTCCAGCTATTATCGTTACATTAGCCTGAAGTATATCTCGTGGATCCAGTTGAATCAGATCTACCATTTACCATTCAGTCCTCCTATTGATAGTAACATGTGATTGTTATAATGTTATCAATACTACAATAAGTAATGTGAATGGCAAAGATAACATGATTGTTGCAAATATACTCCATTTCATCTTAATTGAATGAAAAAATGCGTATCCAGAAAGTACCATAAATGATATCAATATCAAAAATATCGGAACTCCTGAAACCCCGAAATTGAACAGGGAGAACAATTAGAGGCTAAACCCCGTTTTCTGCACAGAAGTAGAATTTACATTTTATACAGGAATATTTGCACTAATGAAAAACTAGATTATTTTTTTGGGCCTGAACGCATGTGAAAGTTGATGCAACACTTGCACTCTTTTGAGATGCATTCTGTTTCGGATACATGTCCACAAATACCGCATTCACAATGAGTTTGCATATTTCTTCTGAGAATGTATTGCATTTAACCAATATGAGGGTTCTTGTATGGAATGGTGTGAACGGCTATTTCTTTGATTTTTTAGGTTTTTCAGCGGGTTTTTTTGCAGCCTTGGCCTTATCCTCCAAGTGTTTTGCTTTAGCTTCTTCAGTCTCCTTGCTCTTTTCATCCACTGCTTTCATAACGGCTTGAATCAAACCATCTAGATCACTATCAGAAACTTCGGGTTCTACAGCTGATGCAATCTGAGTGATTGTGTTCGATATGGCAGAACTTACCTCATCAAAGCTCTCTGGATCTTCATATGCTGCATTATACAATGCCTTGAGCCTTCTGACGTCAGAAAGTACCTGATCGGTCAACGTTAAACGGTATTTTTTACCATTTATGGTAATTTCCTGACTTATCATGCATGGACTCGGCCATCCTGCTTTCATAAAGTTTTCTGTAAAAAAGAACAATTACTGGAGATACGGTGAACAAGATTGTTGACCAGAAAAGTTCCAAGCAAGGCAGAACGATATTTTTCTACAGGTGTGAGTATGATCACATCAACTAGTACAAAAGGTCCAAACATAATGGCAGCAGAATGGGTCATGCAAATTTCATACAGACCAATTCTGATTGCAGTCTTTATACACAAAGGATCTCAGACTCTCAAGAACATTGAAAAAACAAAAGAGTTTGGGGTAAATGTAGCATCTAAAGAACAGACAACTGAAATAAACGTAGCAGGAGGATATTCAGGATCTGAGATAGACAAGATGGGGCTCAAAAATATTTTCAAGACACTTAAACCACAAAGAATCAAGACGCCCATGATTGCTGGTTGCACCATGAACATAGAATGCAATCTAGTCCGAAAGGAAAATCTAGGTGATCATGTCATGCTAGTAGGAAAAGTGGTGCACATCAAGCACGATGACACAAAGAGTCCACTGATATATCACAAAGGAAGATATTTCAGGCTTGGTTCAATGATAGAGCCTGACAGACAAGAGGTCCTAACAAGCAAGAGTACACTAGAATTTTTCAAAAATCTTGCACAAGGAAGATTTGTAATAAAATGTGTAGGTGTTCTAGTAGAATCCAAAAACAAAGTGCTTGTTGTCAAATGGCCCAAGACAGAACTTGAGACCATACCATTTAGCATCCCGCCAACAGGTAAGAATCAAAGAGAGCATCTCAAGAAATATCTAAATCAGATGAGGTTAGACATACAAATAGAAAGAGAGTCTACTATGAGAAGGCTTGTTTTAAAAAACGGGAAAGAAATCCAGAGAATAAATTTTGTAATTTTCAAGGGAAAGAATAATTCGACGAAAAACAATATCTGGAAATCAAAACAAGATAGAATTATTGCAAACTTGGCTTAGATTGTAATGTAATCCAATGCCACTGCATCAGCTAATAGCGATGCATGCCTAGAGCTTACAATGTAGCCATTTTTTATATCTGTGGTAGGAAGCCAACGGTTTGTAGAGCTATAATGTCTTTTTTCCTTCATCTCTTTTTCAATTTCATGTAGGTCACATTCCCCTTCCTCAATCTGTTGTGTGTTGATGTGTTTTATAGTAATGAGGATTTTCCTTACCTTGACTCTGACTCCAAATCTCCAAATGTGATCCGAAGTGTCATCTTCAACTTCAAGCAACTTGAGTTTTATTTCTTTTGTGCCAAGGGCATCTCGGCTTACCAAACTGCGCTCATCTACAAAATCTTCAAAGCTCATTATTTTGTATTTACCGCATCACATTAAAGAAGTATTCGGTTTAATTGCCACTTGGTTTTTTAGCAAAAGGCATAATACCTGATTCTAGTTTCAGTGGGTGCCTTTTACCTTCGGACATGGCATATGTATCACCATCATAAGTACAGATAAAATCTGTAACAGGGTATTTTTCATCCCAAATTTTGAAATATTCTCTAAGCTCACGATGTTCGTATTTTCCAGTGCCTATTCTCTTCTTGGATGAAAATTTGAATGCGACAATCATCTTTCTTGTCTGATATAGTTCAAAAGTATGTATCCATTTTAGACAACGCTGGATCTGATCAAATGGTACCCTTAGAGTTGTATTTGTGCCAGATTTTGCCTCAATTGTGTATATTACATTCTCTCTAGTACTTACTGCAAGTATGTCTGGCAGTCCTACACTTGGCGATCCAAGTCTAAAGGCCTTCCAACCTTCAATAGCATTGAATCTTTTAACCAATGTATCCTCCCAGTTGTAACCTCTTTGTCTCCGGGTTCTTGCAATGCGTTGGTTAGTTTTTTTGCTGTTTTTTTTACGATATACATTCTTTATAGCATATAATTCAGGTGGTTCTGCAGATGTCACTTTGCTTCTGATTCTGTAAAATGAGTTTGATGATATAGACTAGGTGGTAATTATACTAACACCTTGATGCCTATTTTTTGTCATTGATTTTACCAGCATTTTTCAAAAATTGTAGCCAAGCTCAGCGTTAATATGTCATAAGATAAAAGAAGAGAATAATGACAGAAAGCGATAATCAAATCACCTATTTGAAATATAAAGAATATGGTGATCTTTTGAAAGTCATTTTATATTCATCACAGTCAGTCCTAGGTGCTGTCCCTCTGATTTACCATCAAAACTACAATGGTCAGAACATAATTTTCATACAGACTGGAACCGTGGGAGGAAATGTCATCCATTATCTACTAAGCAATAACGCACCTACAAAAAAGTTCATAGAATTAAAAAGATTAACAGGAGATTTCCATTTTGTTGAAAAGATTGGAACTGACGGAATGTCATTATACATCCCCATCCTTGAATTAGAAAAAAGTACCCTAAAATTTCCTTAGCCTGATAGCAAACAGATGTAAATTATCAACTATCTAAAAACCAATTAGACATATTTATGAAATGTTTGTGGAGTATCAAATAATTTCCACCCATAATCAGCAAGACCCCCAGGGCGGTCATTATTAGAGAGATCTGATCATAATCATGAAATAAACCATAACTTAACGATACAGACGCAGATTTTCCACTCTGATTTTTGATGTATATTGAATAATCACCTTTTGTATCAGGGGTAAATTTAATCTCACCTTTTTCAAGAATCGCATTATGCGATACAACTCCTTCTGGTCCATCAATTCTAACATCAAACTTCGTAGGAGAATCATTATCTGATAAAACTAGAACATATTGTTTGCCAATTTCGTCTACGTGCATAATGCCGTTGATTGAAGAACCTCCTTGCATTTCGACACTCTCTAGTATGATGCCCTTTTCAGTAAATCCGGGAGAAAGAAAATCTTGCATGGAAAAATTCAAAAAAATAACAATTCCCATTCCACACATTGCCATACCAATTAGCAAGCTGTAATGTTGTACTTGTTCTGTACTTTTCAAACATTACAGAAAGGAGATTTTCACATAATAGAGACAGGCATGTGCCAGAGTATTACAAACAACTTTTTTGTCAGAGTACTTTCTTGTGTTTGTATAATGCATACGCAATCACAAGATAACCACCATACCAAAGAAGGTTCAGCGGGTGTGTGACAGTGTATTGATTATACACATCAAGGTATGAATACCAATTATCGCCCAATGTAGTAAGGACAATGCCTATGGTTAGCACCAGCCAAGGAGTGCCCAAAGTTCCTTGACGGAAGATTATTGCTCCCAAGATAGCAGCTGAAAGAATTACTGAAGAGCCTACGACGTATGCAAGACCCAAAATGAATGTGGTGGTAGCAGCTTGTTCTTGTCCATAGTCTAGGAAAGCATACACACCAGTAATGACAATTGGAAGCAATATCACAAATGCCTTTACAGGCAGACGGATCTTAGGCTTGAAGAATAAGATATTTCTTGCAAGATAGTAAAATGTGAGAGGATAGAATGCAAGCCAGACCCAATCTGCAACAGATGGACTAGGTACTTGACCCTGTTGTTCTAAAAAGTAGTAAATTCTCTCAGCTAATGCATTACATAACATTCCACTTGCTAATGCAAGATATGATGTTCCAAAGACATTAGATTTCCAATATCTTTTAGCTATGAAAAATCCAGCTATTGCTGCAACAAGTGCAGTTACTGTAGTAACGATTGTTTCCGTAAGTTCAATGTTTGGATCATCTGGACTTTTGAAACTATATAGATAAAATTGGTATACTAGTAACCCTGCTACTATGACAAAAAATATTTTATAGTTAATTTTTTCTGTTAACTTTTCAGGAACAATGTCTGGTTCACCATGTGATTTTTTAAAAGAAAACATATGGTACCTCAAGAACACACAAGTTGCATTATGTGGCTATCTTTGATAGACTCTATCGTAGGTTGTACTTTTACAATTATTTTGTTCTTTTCTATGGATATGCTAATGTTTTCAAAGATTGCTTTATACTTTGTAACTCTTTTTCCATCATGTGTTGTAACATATCCTTGTGGAATTAATATTCCATCATCGATTAGCGCATTTACTTTTCGGTAACCTGAAGTCTGAGGAATATTACAGATCTCAAGCATGTCAGAAATTATCAGAGGTTCACCTATTGCACAATTTATGAGACTTTTCTTATCTTCATCACCTAATGATTTCAACATCAATTCGGTCAGCCTTGAATCTTCCAAAGTAATCCATTTCTTTTCAGTACGTTGTGATTCTTCAAGAATAACAATCTTGTCTATGATTCGCCGTTCTATGCCAACTGCCCCGCCACCAAAAAATTCCCGCAATACCAAATCCAACTTGCCAAAATCTTCTACAGCCTGTGTAAAACCTATACCATGTCGTTCAAAGAGCCTTTTTTCAATCCTTTCAAAGGTAGCTTCACCTAGATTGTCCTTTACAATAGCCTTTAGAGATCTAGCAATAAGAACATCTAGGCCCGACATTTGTTATATAATGAAAACAAGGCAATAAAATGAGGTGTATGTGCCAAGGTATAACAACTATTATTAGCGATCTATGTTATTTCCAATATTGGAAATAACGTGCAGATTTCATATTTAAGTACTATAAAAGGGAGGCTGATTTCAACCCGATCTGGCTACCTATTGGCGATCACTGCGGCGGCACTCACAGGCATGATCCATTCACTTCCAAAGCAGCTTTTTTCTTTTTCATCGTCTAGCACTGAACTAAATCCATTAACTTTTGTTGCAATTGTGTACCTAATCAACGGGGTTTTTTTTACACCTATAAAAAAGGATTCAGCACCTCTCTCAAAATTAGGTAGAAAGAACTGGATTTTCATACTTGCGATAGCTTTGGCAGAGGTCTCTGGGCTTGTATCATACTTTTTTGGCCTCAAACAATCTACTGCCATAAATGGATCAATCCTTACAAATGGAGAAATCATATTTGCCGTTCTTATAGCATTAACAGTCTTCAAAGAACGCCTTCATACGAGAGAAATCTTTCCTTTTTCTGCAATAATAATTGGAATAATAGTGATTCCCATTGGATACGAGCTATTTCAGTCACATCTGTCTATCACAGATCTTCTCATGGGCAATATCCTCATCTTGCTCTCGGGGGCTTTTTGTGCTACAGATATCATCTTGTGTAGATATGTGACAGGCACAGTAGATCCTAAAAGAATTACACAGTTGACATCTTTTGCAGGTGCAGCATTTGTTTTGATAACTATGGCAACATTTCATGTTCCATTCCAGGTAGATCTACGACAACTACCTAGCATAGCAATGTTAGGACTTTTCGGGACCGGATTTGCAACGTTTCTATTCCTTGCTGCGTTAAAGATCATAGGTACAACTAGAACTGTTTTACTATATTCAACCAACTTTGTTTTTGGTGTAATTTTTGCAACCGTATTCTTACACGAATCACTGACAATTGTTAACATTCTCTCTATTTTGCTTGCATCCATTGGAATTTACCTATTGAGAAACAAGTTGGGAACAATAGAGGAATTTATCAATCCAACACAAAGAGGTTACAAGAGAGGGTCTTACAAAACACTATGTAAAACATGCCAGACTAACAGTTGTTGTACATCGTTTTCTTCACCATTGCTTTTTCCTACAGACATAGAAAAACTCAAGACTATTAACAAGTATAATGATAAATACGTACAAGAAACAAAAATAAGAGGAAAATTACTAAAAAGTATCAAGAAGAAGAAAAATTCGGAGTGTGTTTTTTGGGATGCGAAAAGTAAAAAGTGTTCAATTTACAAAAATAGGCCATTTGATTGCATGATATTTCCATTTGATATTTTTGCAATCAATGGAAAATATTTTTGGGTGGTGTTTTCATGTAACCCAAATAGTGATTGGAGGTGGAGCGAATCATATTTGCAAACAATTGAGAACAGTGAAGAATTTAGACATGTTTTAGAGAACATAGACTCGTATCATGGCCATATTGACTCAGACAGATCAATAAAGAATGAGACGATAGAATATTCCGTCATACGAGAAGTCAATTTCAATAAATTATATAATAAATAATACAACTAAAAAAGATCGCACTATATCTGTAATCTCGTAATATTACACAATCTAGCATATGTTAGATTAGCGTTACCAAATTTGGTAGAACAGCCTTTTATTCATCAGAGAATAATACAAACTATGAATCAACAAACAAGCTACTCACTCAAAGCAAGCATCTTGGAATATAAAAAAAATAGCCACACTTTAGGTTCTAAAGAACATGTTGCACATACGAAAAAGTTTCAAAGCATGCCAAATATTGTAGAAATTGCAAGAATAATGTTTGGCGCAATATCTGCAGAAAATGCTAGAAAAATGACACTGCAAGAAAGACATGCCTTTTATGAGGTTACAAACGAACTTGTCTCTCTTACATACAAACTGAGCTAGGTATTCAGCGTACATACATCCGGGTGTAATACTCCATTACACACAGCAATCTAAAACCAATTTATGTATTCATATTGTAATATGACAACTGATGTATCAAACGTCGCATCCTTGGATTCCATCCAAGATAGCATGCCATATGATCATGAAATGTTATTTGAAAAAATTAAAACTGAACTATCTAAATTTGGTTTAACACCAAATCAATCAAAGGTTTTTCTATATTTGGAGAAATATGGTTCAAGTACAGCAACGCAGATAAGTAAGGTACTAAAAGTTCCAAGGACTGAAACATACCACCTGTTGACAAACTTACAAAATAAGGGAATTGTTTCTGCAACTTTTCAACATCCAATCAAATTTACTGCACTTCCCTTAGACAAAGCTATTGGTGCATTGATCAATGCCGAAAAAGAGCGAGTAAAAAATCTAGAAAATCAAGAAAAGAGTCTAGTAGAACTTTGGGGAGCTCTTCCAAGTTTCAAAGTAAACAAGGAGGAGATAAAAGATGGAAGATTTCAGATGCTGCAAGGCATAAATCAAATGTCTGGTAAGATAAAAGAAATGGTGACAAGTGCTAAAGATACTATCCAAGTCCTTGCTTCAGAAAAAGACTTCATGAAATTTTATCATACAGGTTATTTGGAATGGATAAGAGATTCCAAGGTAGACGTACAACTTGTTTCATCATCATCTGATAAGACATCATATATTTTCGACGGTACATTAATAGACAAAGTCAAAAGAATGCCTCTGAAAGTAAAAGAAGATTTGTGTTTCATCATAAAAGATGATGAGCAGGCAATTTTATTTATGAAAAACACTAATGAGGCATCACAAAATATCTTGGCCATGTGGACTGATTCTTATTCCATGGTCTACACGTTAAAATTATTATTCACCTATGTCTGGTCAAACTCCAGGTATCTTAACGCTGAAAAAAATGACTAGAATTAATTTAAAAAAATATCACTTGATAGCAATATCTATTGCCTTATGTGAAAAGAAGAGTAGGCCACACAATGGATTTTGAACGAAAACACCTTATGAAGGCCTTGGCCGCACTTGCCGTAGAGAAAGTACTTATGAGTGTAGGCAAGCCTGTTTTTGAAAAAGTTTCAAGCAAACTTCAAAAAGAATACAAATGTTACATTCCAGACTGCTATGACCACCCTGAATACCTAGAGAATGTCCTAAAATCTGTCTTTGGTAACGCATACGTAACTATTGTAGAGCAAATCAAAAAAGAACTAGTTGAATATTCAGACGATAATGGCATAAGAACACTGATAGAAACTATAAGGAGATAGGATCTGACATCTTTGTTGACAATCCGAAAACAGAACGAGTTACAAAAACCCCTATTGATAAGCCTAATTGGCATCGGGCTTGTCATAATGGTTGCCACATCCCTTGGTAAAGAAGTAGTAAAATCCGTGACAGATATAATGTATATTCCAGTAACAGCTGTTTTTGTTACATTGACATCCATTTTGGTGTGCAGGTTTAAAAAAACTGGAAGTCATGGCAAGGCATGGTTACTCTTTTTAGGTTCAGCAACATCATGGTTTATTGCTGAGACCCTATGGACAGTATATGAATTAGTGTATAATGTAAATCCATTTCCGTCAATGGCTGATGTGTTTTACATTGCAGGTTATCCTTTCTTGTTTGGCTTTCTCATATACTATTTGAAGCCAGTAAAAAGAGCTGCAACAAGAAAAATGATAGTAACTGCAGTGATAATCTCAACAGCAATATCAATTCCAAGTATCTACATGGCATATTCATTTGACCCAAGTATCCCGCCATTAGAAAATGCGTTGGCCACTGCATATCCTATCGCGGATGCAATTGTGTTCGTTCCTGCGTTAATTGGACTGGTTCTTTTCTTCAGAGGCGAAGTAAATTTCACATGGTCATTGATTTGTACCGGGATTTTTTGTTTGACTATAGGAGATCTAGGTTTTCAAGTTACTACCTTTACTAATACATACTACACGGGCCATCCAGTAGACATTGTTCTTATGTGGTCATACGTTTTGTTTTCATTTGGGGTATATGATCACATCAAGATTTTCAAAAAAGACAGATCAATTGATCCTAAAGCAAAAATGCATTCAGATGACGGGTTCTAAAATAAATTTCCACTTGCTGTCATAGTCACATTTTACTAGAGTCAAAGACTGGCCTACTTTCAAATTAGATGCATTCTTTATACTTCCCATTATTCGGATATTTCCTTCAAACTCGGCTATGCAAAAAACTTCATTACCTTGTCGAGAAAATTCCACGAGTTTTGCCGTTTTTTCTACTTGTCTCCATGTTACACCGCCAAAACATGAATTACAAAAATCACTAGGAGGCCAGACTAGTTTATTGCATTTTAGGCATGAACTACAAACAAAATTATTGTTTTTCAGCTCTTGTTCAAAGGTATTCATGATTCCAATATCAATACTGTTGAAGATGTCGCAGCTGCAGACATGTTATGGACTAGTCCTGTTTTTGCCCTATCGACTTGCCTCTTTTTTGCCTTGCCTTGTAATTGTTGAAATATCTCAATTGTTTGTGCAATACCTGTTGCTCCCAGTGGGTGACCGCTCCCAACAAGACCACCTCTGGGGTTTATTTTTTTATCGTTATTATCATATAGATTTTTAACATATGAGGTTCCCATTCCTTTTTGAGCAAAACCTAAATCTTCAAGTTCAATTATTTCACATATACTAAAAGCATCATGTAATTCTGCAACATCAACATTGTTTGCTTTTTTTCCAGACATATGATATGCATCAATAGATGATTGGACTGTTGATTTCATAGATGTGAGATCTTCATTTTTCGTAAATCCTGCAGAAATTGATTTTTGTCCTATACCTGATATCCAAACAGGGGCATCAGTAAATTTTTTTATAATCTCATCTGATGCAAGTAATATGGCCGCAGCGCCATTACAAGGCATCGAGCAATCTAATAATCTGAGCGTCTCCGTAAGGTACTTGGATTTCATTATGTCATCTATCGAAAACATTTTTTTAAAATATGCATAAGGATTATCCACTGCGTTTCTGTGATTTTTAGCACCAACATATGCAACATCTTCAAGCGTAGTACCATATCTACGCATATGAGCACTTGCAAACATAGAAGCCCAATAGATTGGATGTGTATATGCTCCTCTGGATTTGTCCCATTCCAATACAAGTCCTGGACTATCATTTTTCTCCGCACCGACTACTAATGCAACATCTGCAAGCCCAGAGGCAATGTAAGAATACGCCGAAACAATACCATTGGTTCCAGAATTACACAGACTTTCCACAGTATGTGCTGTCCTAGGTGAAATTCCTGATAGTTCGGATATGATATTAGCTAGATACTTGTTGTTAGCATTAGTAGAAGTAAGAACCACGTCAACATCATTTTGAGACAAATTCTTGGTTTCATGGAAAATTGGTTTTATTGCTGACAACATTAAAGATTCTACTGATGAATCATTTTTTGAAAATTCTGTTAAACCTGATGCAGCTATACCCACTTTTCTCAATTCATATCACTCCCAAAAGTTGAGACGAGAAGATCAAATGACTCTTTAACATCACCCGCAGGATTAAACTGGAGTATTGGAAGATCAACTCCTGCATTTATAAACTTCAGAAATTGTTTTCTTGCATCGTTTGGCGTACCACAGATAGACAATGCATTTACCATTTCATCTGAAACTTGATTATAATTGTCTTTAAAACCAGATTTTTTGTATTCGTCAAATATAGATCTTGTTTCTTTTTCAAATCCATGCCCTGCCAAAAATTCTCGATAAATACTTCCTACAGATACATAAAATGCTATTGTCTTTTTTGCCCTCTTTATTGCCATATCCGCATCTTGTGAAATTGATGTTATTATCTGACATGTTATATCGATCTTTCTTTTACTTTGCATTTTTGGTATAGTATCTTTTAATTCGTCAAGCGGTCTCAAGTAGAAAATTGCTCCGTCTGCAATTTCCCATGTAAGATCAACCATCTTTTCATTTATTGCAGCAAGATATATTGGAATATCTTTTCGTTGTGGCACTGCTAGTAGATTAAAGTCTCTCAAATGAAAAAAATCACCATCATAATTGCATTTTTTCCCAGAAAGAGCAAGCCGTATTATTTTGACATATTCACGCATTCTACTTATTGGATGTACAAATTTAGAACCGTGCCAGTTTTCAACAATAGCTTGACTGCTAGTTCCCAATCCTAGAATTACCCTACCTTGAGAAAGTGTATCAAGGGTAGCCGCAGTCATTGCAACAAGTGCAGGACTGCGAGAATAGATATTGATTATAGAAGACCCAATTTTTGGCTTTTTTGCAATCTGTGATACAGCTGACATCATGGAACTACAATCCATTCCCCATGTTTCAGGAATCCAAATGGAATCTGGGTTATATCTGGACAGTGTTCTGGAACACTCCATTATTTGATCAACTGAAAGTAATGAACCCAGACTAACCCCAATTCTCAAAATAGATCACTTTGAAAGAAATCTTTCATAACTAATTTTCTGCATCCCATAAACACATTCATTAATATCCTTGTGGGAGTCAATAGAATTCCAAAATACATTATTGAATTTTACAACATGTAATTTTCCTTTTTTTGCCAGTGCAGGAAATGCCGTCGTCTCAATATTTCCTTTTTTTGGAAGAAAATCCATAATGGTTTTATTTAGAAAATATATTCCCGCATTCATCCAATGATTGAATATTTCGGGTTTTTCCTCAAATCTCTCAATTTTATCCCCCGAGACATGGACTACACCGTATGCAGTACGAAGAGGAATCACAGCTATAGAGTTTGGATATACTTTTAGTTTTACCAAGTCAATGTTTGTAATAACATCCCCATTTATTACAAAAAAACTGTCATCATCAATATACTTCTCTGCTTTTTTTATTGCGCCACCTGTTCCAAGGGGACTTGTTTCCTCAGAAAATTGAATTTTTATTCCAAAATTTTTGGATTGTAGGTGAGTGATTAGTTCTTTAGACTTGTGTCCAACACAGACTACAAAATCATTTATGCCAAATTTCTTAAAATACATAATTTGCCAGTCTATTATCGGAATATTGTCAACAGGTACAAGCGCTTTTGGAATATAATCCGTTATGGGTCTGAGTCGCGTACCCATGCCTCCTGAAAGAATAACGGCTTTCACAATAGCAGACCGTTGTCTTTAGAATTAAAAGATTTGGAAAAAGTATCAAAAAACAATCTTAAAGCAAATAGGCCACGTTCCATTTTCTATCATGATACAACCTTAAAGCAACTTGTGACATAGTAGACTATAGTCAGATTTCACAATCTTGTTTTTTATTTGTCAGGTAATAATGTAGTTCAGTGTAGCATTCTATGCAATATTCTTGTTCTTCAGTATGCTGGCAGTTGTGTGTCTTTTTGGAATCTTTACTACATTCAAAACCTATGGTCATTTTCGTACTTGATAAATTATCGTGATTTTTTAATCTTCAAACTTCCTAGAAATGCAATAATAACACCAATACCAACAACAGCACCAAACTCTCCTCTTCCTGCAGATGGTATTGCACTTCCTTGCAATGCAAAAATTATGCCTACTCCCACCATCATTAGTGCACCTCCGATGATCATCAGAATTCCCAAACTCTTTGACTGTTCCTTTCTGGTGATGAAGTATGAAAGTACGAGTAGTGCAGATGGAATTATGCCAAATATCATTCCTCTTACTTTAACATCCATGTTAAGAAATGCAGTACTTTGAAGACCAAGATTTTGAGTTATTGCCATTATAGAATCAGCACCATAAATTGCAAGCATGATTATTGATATTATAGACATAATCATTGCAGCTTTTAATGCCATGACAATAGCTCCTTTAGTACAATTAATAAATCTTAGACACGCAAAATTGACCAATAATTTGGAAGTATCATTTCATACTGTATATCATGCTGAAGATAATATCTCCATAAAAGACCTGAATGGTAAATCCTGCTGTAATGTATACCAGATAAGGTATTCCAGGGGTAACCCAAGTATCAGATGTAGTAGAAAATTCCGTTTTTTCTGCATGTTTGAAGGAGAAATCAAGCTTTTTACTAGAACCAACGATTCTCTCAATTGAAAAACTATATTTTGGATTTCTTGATCTATAGCCGATGCAAATTGCTATCACTTTGTCTAATCTAGATACATCAAGCCCTTTGAAGATATCTTCTCCTCTCAAGATAGCAATTATGTTACGTATAACATTTACAAAAATTGGAGTAATAGAAATTATGGCTGCATTAGTTAGAGTTGTAAAGGGAGTTATATGCAAAGTTCCCAATGTTGCCATAGGAGCAAGGGTAGAAAGAACTATCAAACAGAGTGCGTCTGCACCTCCAAATATACCAAATCTCCAAAGTAACAGTGCCACAGGAGATATTATCATGGATATCGCAAGTAAAACAAAAGTTTTCCACATATCCCCATCAAGAAAGAACAACAGCACAGCAACACAACCAAACCCAATCCATAAAATATCATTAATTTCTCGTTTGCGTATATCAATCATAGTAGCCAAGAACAACATAGAAAATGCAAAAATTATTCGTATTACATTTAAACCATAGATGCCATCAACCATACAATATCACATACCATTTTCAATTAGATATTTTTTTAAGATAGAGGTAGAAACGAGTGGAGCATAGAATAAGTAAACAAACAGGTCATTAGATTGATCGCATATTTCCAAAATTGGTAGACTATTTTTAAATTCTAGATTAAGCATAGTTATTTTATGAAAGTGTTCTCGTCTTTTCATAACCCAAGCACAAAGAAATACATCATATATTATTCCGTGGTTCTTGTGATAATCAGTGTAACGATTTTCTTTACTACTCTTCAAACAATCCATCAAAATCCACTCTCAAGCATCATGACTTTTTTCGAAGGATTTTTCTCACTGTTCATGCTTAGTCGTAACAAACAAGTTGGAAATGCACTGGTATCACACATGTCTAAGCTGAAAGGTATCATCAGGCTATCTTTACCGTCGTCTTAGTTCCATTATTTTTTCTTTTATTTCTGATATTTTATCTACAAGCCCAATTTTTTCCATAAATCCTCCGACTAACTCTTTTTTCTTGAAGACAAACACTCCAATTCCGGCTGCAACTGGAATAGCAAATAGTAGTGGGTTAATTCCCATCACTGTAAAAGCACCTTGTGATTGATTTTGTGATTTGTTTTCTGATTGTTCTGATGGTATCACAGGTGTTAATGGTGCATTAACTTGAACATCCTTAGTTACCACTGTACTCTCATATGAACCGCCTGACACTGTTGCTACAATATGACCACTGCCAGGATTTGCCCACACAAGCGTTATCTTGGCGTTACCATTAGAATCAGTGATAGAATCCATATTCTGGATTGTTGCACCACTTGCGGTCCATTCTACTTTAAGCCCTTGCAACGGTTTTTGTTCATATGTAGCAGATACAGTTGCCACTAGCGGATGATTAGCTTCAGAAAAATCTGGTGACTGGATCGATATATCAGGTTTAAAGCTTATAACAGAAATATTAAATTTCGATAATGGAATATTTTCAGAAAGTACTGCTATTTCAGCACTGCCGGATTTCTTTACTGTTGCATTAAAGGTTGTATAATACGTGCCTTTTTTTATCGAAACATCAGGAAAATCTATTATCAAAGGATCGTTGGACACTAGCTTGACAGAAATATCATGATCAGCATAAACAGGAAGTTTTTGTGCATCTAAAAGTTCGATTGAAAATGCGTTAAGCGTATTAGATGTCATAGTATCTGGAAAATCCAGCATTATAGACTTGGAAGGTGTTGAAAGCCCCTCCATTGTAAAACTTTGAGAGTATGTAGAGCCTGTTACGTAAAAAGACTGCACTCCATCTTGGAGTATAGTAGCATTAACTATTTTCACCAATGAATTTTTTTTCATCAAGACAGGTTCTGTTTGTAATGAATCCTCTGGCCCTACTTTTAGGTCAAGATCAGAATCAAACGAAGCCAAGGCGCCATTTTTTGTCATGTAGAATGCAAGCGGAAATGAAGTATGTGATAGGATCTTTCCAATCACAGGTTCTGCAACCAATGTCATTGAATTGGTAGTTGCAAGGATTGGAGTAGCCGTAAGTGTCTGTGGCTTTCCCGTAACAACATTTAGTGTGACAGCATTTACAACATTTCCAACCTGTGCAAAGACTGGCACATCTTGAGTACCATGATTAAGTACCATATTTTCCACAGACAGAGTAGACGGATCAGATGAATCAACATGAATGTTCAGGTTATCTTTTGCGACCAAGGGGTTTCCCGAGTCATCCTCCAAGTGTGCTATGCCTATGAGTTCTTTACCTCCTGAAGCAAGTATTGGAAGTAGATCTATCCTAGCAGAATTATCGGCAAATACCAATGGAGTGTTTACACTAGTAAATTGAACAGTAGGAGAAAGCAAGTAACCCTTTGCAGAAACATCTACATTAAATGTAGCACTTGTTGCAGCAGTCAATTCTATTGGAACATATGCCCAGTATGTACCTTTTTTGATCACAGGTATCTCATTTACCTGTACATAAGGACTCTCTCCACTAGTATTGACGGAAACGGAAGATGTAGAGTTTGTGACATGAATTGTAACTGGAATGTCTTCCTTTGCAAGAAGTGGATTTCCGCTAGAATCATGTAACTGGACTATTGCATAAGTAGTTGACGCTTGAAATGCATTAATTTTTTGTGGAAAAACATAAAGTTGAATAGTATTTTGAGAACTAGTTTGACCCACGGTAATCGAGCCAGAAGCTGTTGGTGTTGATTTAGAGGATGCAGAAATTGTAACTGAACCAGGTTGATTGACGTCAAATTCTCCCATGGCATAGTAAGAGCCCTTTTTTACGACAACTTGATTTTCTTTCAGGCTGACTATATTTGTATTAGATACTGTAACGGTTACCTGTGTGTCATCTGTCACAATCGTCGGAAATCCGGCTTCATTAACTGTCTCTATGGAAAAATATCCATGCGTTGGTCCATTTATATCAAATTTGCTAGGAGTTGTTTTAATCAAAAGTTGAGAAGTTAATCCAGAGTTTTTAGCGACCGTAATTGGAAATTCCTCGGAGGAAAAACCCGGTGCTGCAAGTGCAATCTTTGTATTTCCAGAGTCATGAGTATGAATCTTGACAATGTATAAAGTATGAGACGGATCTTGGTCTATACTAGTTATTTTTACTATTGAAGGATCGTTAGAAGTAGCTACTAGGTTGTCTATAGTGCCGCCTGATTTAGAGTAGACCTGAATCAAACCATCAGAATCCTGGGTAATTATTCCAGGAATCATCTTTACACCCAATTGTCCAGGATTATCGGCATATGCATAACTTGAAAAAAATATGCCAATTAACAATAACGCAGCTATGTATCTCAATGCAATATCACATCTTCTTCTACATGATATAAGAGCCGGTATGACATTTTTCGTGACAGACTAATGAGAAAACAAAGAGTTGATGTTCAATATGTGAAATTGTATTAGTGCAACTGCCATCAGAGTTACGACTGTGAGCAATATTGAGAATATGAAACCTCCAGAATACGCTCCACGAGTCACTTTGCCGACAAAAAGACCGGCAAGCCATGCTTGCGATATAACTGCCATGGAGACATACTCAAAAAATGGGTCATAAGGCGCTACCTGATTTTTATCATGTGTCACAAGGTTCTTTTCTTGATTGATACTTGCAAACGAGTCAATTGTCATAAGGGTTGTAAAACCAGTAATTGTGATAAGCATGAAACCAACTATTACATATGGTTGTAGACTTTCTCGCTTGTTTTTCTGAATGTTGTGTATTTTTTCACTTGTATCTGCCAAAGAGTCAAGCGTATTTACATTGCCACCACCAGACGTAATGATCTCAAACAAAATTCTAAATGAAATAAGAACTTGGAAATTTTTCATTTCGTTTTGTAATACTGTAAAGAGATTATTCATAGAAACTCCCCACTCTAGCTTGTTTGAGATAGAGTTTGCAATTTTGTTAAATGATTTGAAATCTTTTCTCTTACATGCACGTATAATACATTTTTCAGGTCCAAGTCCTGCTTTTCTTGCTTCGGTAATATCTCTGAGAATTTGAGGAGTGGCTGCTTCTGCATCAAGATTTAGTTGGTAAATACTTTGAAATTTTACCGCAGGAGGAATTGATGCAACAATGAGCGATATGCCCAAAATGAAAGGATTGACATGCATACTTGAAAACACATTGCTCAATATCAAGACGCCTGCAATTGCAACACTTGGGATTACAAATTTTAGTATCTCTTTCATTTTAATGTCTGGAATATTGGAACTTACCATGTTTTTAACAAGTTTCATAAATATCACAGACATGATAGGAGAAAAAATCAACAACATGTACGGAGGTTGGGCAGTCCCTCCACTGCCACCAGTAAGCGGATTAGAACCTACTACTGCCATTAGGATAAAAACAGCAAGTATGACAATCTGAGTGGTAAGCCATGCATGAACTATGCTGCCTACTTTTTCCACTGACTGTTTTTCGCCGTTTTCAAATCGTTCAAAAGTACTTTGCATTTTACTTTTGAGATAGTTGATTACATTACCTCCACTTTGTATGGCAGATACATACCCGCTTAGAAATTCGCCCAATGCTTTTGATGATGGTTTATCTTTTGCATCATTAAGAGCTGTAAGAGGATCTACTCCCAACATATCTATTCTCTTTAGAATTTTTACAGATTCCGCCTGTATAATTGGAAGTAGGGTGATCTGTTTTACCTTTTGTAATATAGTATATGGACCAAAACCACTGGTTGTAAGTAATGATACTATGGTAATAAAGAACGGAAGTTCTCGTTCTATTTTCTTTGATTGATTCTTTTCATATTCGCCTTGATTGAGTTTCTTAAGTGAGATCATAAGAGCTATGCCCCTAATTGAACCAAGACAGATTTTGGATCCCTATAGTACTTGCCTACTATCTCGGACACCTTCTTGTAATCACGTATATTTTGTTCTGTCATCCACTTTAGTATGTCCATTCTTTTTTTATGCTCTTCAAGTACTTCGCTTAGTTCCTTACCCGTTGATTCCGCAATTTTTTTCATAAGGGTACTATCTCTCAAATCCTCATTGAAATGATCATTTCTTGGACTCCATGAAAACGCTGAATGAGACGTATTTGCCCCAGTTATCTCCGAGACAGTCATGACTCTCCTTCCACTTTGACCAGAACTTTCTCTTACTCTTTTTACAACCAGTGCGCAGTTCATAAGTGAGATATATGCTGGTGGAATATCCATTGGTTTTTGCTGTAGTCTTTTTACAGCTGATTCAAGACTGTCTGCGTGCATAGTACACAATCCACCGTGTCCTGTAGCCATGGCCTGAAACATTACATATGCTTCAGAGCCTCTAATTTCACCAACTACTAGATAATCAGGTCTGTGTCTGACACCGGCCTTGATCAAATCATACATTCCAATCTCTCCTTCACCACCCAAACCAAATCCACTTCTTGAAATCAATGTAAACCAGTTATCATGATTTATGTTGATTTCCGCAACATCCTCAACAGAAAAAAGTTTGTAATCAGGGTGTACAAGTCCTGTAATTGCATTAAGTAATGTAGTCTTGCCACTTGCAGTTGAACCAATTATTATAAAAGACATCTTTGCTTCAACTAACATCCATAGATATGCTGCTATAGACAGATTGATGGTTCCAAATTTTATCAAGTCAATTACAGTGTAAGGATCTTCTTTGAATTTTCTGATGGTAAAGCTTGTCCCTTTTGGAGTTACTTCTTTTTGATACAAGACAGAGATTCTGTGATTTCCTTGCAGGGCAAGATCTGAAATTGGATATGCGGAACTGATGTGTTTTCCAGCTCTGAAAACAATTCTGGACACAAATGAATTTAGTTTTTCTTCTGAGCTAAATTGTATATTTGTTGGAATGCTATCATAATTTCTGTGCCACACATAAATCGGGGTTTGATTTCCACTACAACTTACGTCCTCTATACTCATATCATGCATCAAAGGGTCTATTATGTTAAAACCATTGATGTCTCTTTTCAGATAATACTTTACTTTTTCCATGCTTGCATTAGAATTATTTGAAAATAGTTTCTCATTTTCTTTTAGAACCACATCAAGTTGCTCATCAAATGTATTTCGGTTCGAGTCATCAGGAGATTCCAAACTTTCTTCTATGAGTCTATATAGAGTTTGAAATATCTCCAATTCTGAAAAATTGAGTTTTAACTCATCTACAAAATACAGATAGTTGGATTTTTCTTTATTGTATAAAATGTCAACATAGCTAAAAGGTGGATTAAGAGGGTATTTTTTTATTATCTCATATCCTTCAGGGATTCTACTTTGGTTTTCATCAATTAGTTCACTAGAAATAAAACTTGCATTTTCATTTTTTGATAATTTTTTATCTTTCACACATACCACCTGTCAAAATTATAAAAAGAAAAGAATTCGGGCATATGACTTTGCCCCTACTTTGCTGCAATAGTTACTGTGATTGGCGAACCTACTTTGCCTGCGTACAATGCAACACTAGCACTGGAACCCGCATCTACTGATGTCAAGAGGTTTTGTGGAATCTTGTAGTAGATAATAGCTTTAGCACCAGGTGCTAGAGATACTGGTCCACTTTGTTGTTTCAGACATAGAACTGGATTAGGACTGCTTCCTGCACTAGATCCAAGTTGCATGATCAAGTAGTTAGATGCTTGCGCACAACCAGATGATGAAATACCAACTGTTGTTCCATTTTTCAGCGCGCCATTAGGTGAGTTTGGACTCACAATCATCGAAGTATAATTCAACGCCGATTGGAAGTTACCTGAAGTAACTCTAGTGGAATTTGTGTCAGCGTACCAATTTGCATATGGTACTTGTTGACCACGAATCTGTATGTTATCTACAGATAGCAGTTTGTCACCGCTGTTTCTAACGTCTGCTGCACCCCATGCCCAACCTGAGCTACCAGTAGAGTCTACCCATACGGTAGTACCAGTGGTGGCAATTGATTCTGATTGTGCACCTGTTTGGAAGAGACTGGTTCCGTATAATACGACACCAGTTCCCAAAACGACTGATGCCACCAAGATAATCAATGTGGTAAGCACAGTACTTATTGCCTTTCTTTTTTGTGTTCTAGGGAACATATCTTATTACCAGAAATGGAACTAACAAGGTTAT
>JAGWGU010000053.1 GCA_028867275.1 Nitrososphaerota archaeon | reverse complement strand
GTTCTTGACAAAGAGATTGTCCACAGTGGAATGCCAAAGAAAATTGATAATGCAAAGATTGCTCTAGTTAACAATGCACTTGAGATTGACAAAACAGAGTTTGATGCAAAGATAAACATCACAAACCCACAACAAATGAAATCATTTCTTGATGAAGAACAAAAAATGATCAAAAACATGGTAGACAAGGTAATTGCTTCTGGAGCAAATGTTCTGTTCTGCCAAAAGGGAATTGATGACATGGCACAACATTATCTTGCAAAAGCAGGAATACTTACAGTAAGAAGAATAAAAGAAAGCGATATGACAAAACTTGCAAAAGCAACAGGTGCCAGAATAATAAGTAATTTCGATGACTTGTTTGAAAAAGATCTAGGCTCTGCTGAACTAGTAGAAGAAAGAAAAGTAGAGACTGACAAATGGGTCTTCGTTGAAGGCTGCAAGCATCCAAAGGCAGTCACCCTTCTTCTAAGAGGTGGTTCACAAAGAGTAGTCGATGAGGTAGAGAGATCAGTTCACGATGCATTAATGGTTGTAAAAGATGTAATGGAAAAACCGTTTATAGTAGCAGGTGGCGGTGCACCAGAAACTTATGCTGCAACAAAACTACGAGAGTGGGCAAAAACACTAGAAGGCAGAGAACAACTTGCAGTAGAAAAATTTGCAGACTCTTTAGAGGTAATTCCAATTACACTTGCTGAGAATGCAGGAATGGATCCAATTGATACGTTAGCATCATTACGCTCAAAACAAATCAAAGGAAACAAATGGACAGGTATTGATGTTATGAAAGGCCAGGTTGCCAGCATGCATGCAAGCGATATCTTTGAGCCACTCTCTGTCAAGATCCAGATAATCACATCCGCAACAGAAGCAGCATCTATGATACTAAGAATCGATGATGTTATTGCCACTGCAAAATCTGCAGGTGGACCACCGCCAGGAGCCGAAGGCATGGGAGGTATGGGTGGAATGGGCGGTATGGGAGGCATGGGCGGAATGGGTGGTATGGGTATGCCACCTATGGATATGTAATTAACAAATCCAACATTTCTCTCAAAGTTTATTTGACTAATCTAGATAGGAATTCTATGCAAATAGGCGGAACTAAAATTCTAACTGGTGCAAGATATGTCTATCTTGTAGCATTCTTTGCATTGCTTTCCGGACTGTTCTATCCTATAATCACTCACAGTAGCTGGGATCTAGTAATCTCTGGAACTCTAATTCTCTTTGTAGGTCTCGCAGGAACTGTTACTATATACAAAGCAGCTACAGCTGAAAAGCACAAGAAGGCCTATCTCATTATTGGGTTGGCTATTACCTCAATTGCATTGTTCCTTGTGTACGGTGCAATAGGAAGAATCTAGGTTTTCAAAAATTTTAATGTCTTGTGAATTTTGAATACATCTTGACAACAATCTGTCGTATCAAAATAATCAGTCAGGAAACAGCTAAAAATTTCCTATTTTTTCCTATTTAGATGTCAAAATAAAGGTAGAACTCGTGAGGATGAGGCCTTATTGAGATCTCATGATCATCTGCCCTTTCTATCTCGATTATTCTATCAATAGTCTCATTTGAGAACATTGGCGCGAGGAATTTTCTATCACTCTCCAACTCATCAAGTGCCTCTCCCAAAGTTGCAGGCAAGTCTTTGATTCCTTTTGCAGTTCGCTGAGCTTTTGTCATCTTGTAGATATCCTCATACACTGCGTCACCAGGATCCAGTTTCTTTTTGATTCCATCTAGTCCTGCTGCCTGTACTGCTGCAAACACTAGATATGGATTTGATGATGGGTCCGGTGCTCTGAATTCAATTCTCTTAATCTTGGAATATTTTTCTCCCTTGAAGTGTGATGGAATCCTAATTATTGCTGATCTGTTACTTGGGCTCCATGCAATATACACTGGTGCCTCATAACCCGGAACTAGTCTGTGATAAGAGTTTGTAGTAGGAGCTACAATTGCAGACAAGGCTCTTGCATGATTCATAATTCCTCCACAATAGTATCTTGCAATTTGACTGACCTCTTCCTTGTCGTCTTTGTCATAGAACATGTTCTTGTCGTCTTTCCACAAGCTTACGTTTGTGTGCATTCCAGATCCTGCATCCATTGAAATTGGTTTTGGCATCATGGTTGCAACTTTGTCATACTTTTTGGCAATGTTTCTTATCACATACTTGTATGTTTGAGCACCATCTGCAGCATTTGTCAGGTTGTCATATCGTATATCGATCTCACATTGTCCTGCAGTAGCCACCTCGTGGTGATGATTGTCACACAAGATTCCAAAGTACTCGTTCAAACATTCGACACAATCATTTCTAAATTCTGTCAAAGTATCGGCCGGTGTGCTTGGGTAGTATCCTTTCTTTAGCGCCATTGGATAGCCCTTACCCTCTTGATTCCAAGGGGCTTCTTTGGATTCTATTGAATATGACTGGCCCTTGTAAGGAGTAAGCACGTCCCACGTAATTTTATCAAATACAAAGAATTCTACCTCTGGACCCCAGTAACTATTATCAAATCCCTGAGTCTTTAGATATTTTTCTGCCTTTTGTGCAATACCTCTTGGATCTGATTCCAGTCTACCCTTGTCCTTTCCCCAGTATACATCACAGATCAATCTGGCAGTCTTTGCATTTCCCATCCAAGGAATTATAGCAAAAGTGCTTGGGTCTGGTTTTAAGATCATGTCAGAATCTTCAATTGATGCAAATCCTACAATTGAAGAACCGTCAAGTTTTGGTAATCCATCTTGCATCTGTTGTGGAGTAAACAGATTTGCAGAAATTGTAGTGTGATGGAATCTTCCCCTAAGACCGGTAAATTGTAAATCGATAAATTTTATCTGATCGTGCTTTATTTTTGAGAAAACATCTTCGGCAGAATAAGAAACTGGTACTGCCTCCCCACCAATCACTTTATATGGCAATTTTGCACCTTGATCATAACACAAAGGGGTCTATGATTTAAGTATTGTTGGATATGGAAATGTCAGAAATAAAAAAAATTGATGTAAATACATTGTATGCCATTCTTCTTCGCGAAGTAGAAAATGATACGGTTCAAGAGGTAGACCCTAACTTGTATCATAACATTGCAGAATTTCTTGGCAACATAAAGAATCATGATTATGATGGAGTGGAATCAAAGATTACCGAATCACTTGTAAAAATGATAACAGAGATGACTTCGATGCTTTTGAAGATTAGAATTGAAAAGGCAACATCATTGGATGAAATTGATTATACGAATCTTCTTGACGAAGAGAGATTCATTTTAGATTCTGAGGATGAGCTGCGACAAAGAAAAGAAACCATTCTTTCTGCAACACTCAATGGAAGACTAAAACTTTTAGAGACCGTGGGAGAAAACCACCGAGCCAGATCAATTGTAGTGCGATTTCTCAAACCCATTGATCAGATAATGGGTACTGATCTCCAGTCATATGGACCATTTGAAGCAGAAGATGTTGCTACTCTACCCTTTGAAAATGCACGGTCCCTGATTGGAAAGAAAGTGGCAGTAAAGGTAAGCTGGGAAGACTAGAAATTAGACAGCTAATACCGTGAAGATTGTATGCATAATGGAATAGACCTAGATGTCTACTTTGAAATCATACTGTATCCTGTTGCTGGGCTGTTTATTATAGAAATGATCAGTAGACTAGCCAAGATTGCAAACTGGGTAAAACTCTTGGCCCAGGCTGTAATGTGTGTGGGATTTGGCATAGCATATCTTACAATGCATGTTGCTCACTGGCTCACAGCTGGTGTATTGCTGGCACTTGCAATAGCTTTGTTTTACCAGGCAAAGCGCTCAAAACTTGATCCGCAAAAAGCGCTATACTAGCCGAACTTGCCAAAAATTCTCTTGATGAAACTCTGTCTGCCTATTCCCTTTGTTCTTTGAACCTTTTTTTCTCCAAATTTCTTTGCCCTTATTTGGAATAGCTTGACACATCGATGCGATTCAGGCAACCTGTGTTCTGCACAAAACTTGTCGTTACAGTAATTGCATTCAAAAGGCAAGTCTTGTTTTACTCCACAATATGCACAGTCAAATTGTTCCATGATCATAATCAACTGTGATCCTAAATTAGTGTTAGTAAGCAAAACTACTTTTTCATTAACAAAACTTATTTACGCAAGACAGTGTGATGAAAAATAGTTTTCAGTATGATAAAAGGCCAAGTAGTTGTAATCACAGGCGCCAGTAGCGGAATAGGATATGCAACTGCCATTGCAATAGCAAAAGCCGGTGCAAAGGTTGCAGTTGGTGCCAGAAGAGTCAACAAATTAGAACAACTCAAAAAAGATATTGAAAAAATTGGTGGAGAATGTATTACAGTATCATGTGATGTAACAAAGCGCAGTGACTGTGAAAATTTGATTAATGCTGCAATAAAAAAATGGAACAAAATCGATATTCTAGTAAATAACGCAGGACTGATGCCCTTGAGCTTTGTCAAGAACCTCAAAATAGACGAGTGGGATCAAATGATTGACGTAAACATTAAAGGTGTAATGTACTGTACCGCAGCTGCAATTCCTCACATGCTAGCGCAAAAATCTGGTCACATTGTAAACATTTCATCAATTGCAGGCAGGGTAGTATTTCCAGCAGGTAGTGTTTATTGTGCAACTAAATTTGCAGTATGGGCTTTTAGCGAAGGACTCAGACAAGAGCTATCTGTTAGAAACAATATTCGAGTTACAACAATAGAGCCTGGCATAGTAGATACTGAACTTACAAATACCATTACTGACAAGTCTTTGGAATCATTTGTAACACATTCAAAATCAATCCAATCACTCAAGGCAGAAGACATTGCAAATTCTATACTCTTTGCACTCCAATCTCCACCTCACATGAATGTAAATGAAATTACAATCAGACCGACTACACAAGAAAAATAGAGGCGGTGTGCAACCCTGAGACCAATAAACATTGTAATTTTAGGTGGTGGCTTTGGGGGACTTTCTGCTGCAAATGAACTTCGAGAGAATCTTACTCAAGATACACGGATTACAATAATTGATAAAAAAGACTGGTTCATGATGGACCTGGTCAAGCTCTGGATAATCAACGGAACAAGAGAGTTTGAACTTTCCAAAAGACCGCTAGAAAATGTTACAAAAAAAGGAATAGAGTTTGTAAATGAAGATGTACTAAAGATAGATCCTGTAAACAAATCTGTTCGAACCAAGTACAGGCAGTTTCATTATGATTTTCTCATAATAGCACTAGGTGTAGAGCTTGCCCCTGAGAAAATTCCAGGCCTGAAGGAAAATGGCTTTATACTTTATGACATCAACGATGTTCCAAAAATTAGGGACACTCTAAGGCAAGTCAAATCAGGCAAGATTGTAATGGCAATCACTGGCCTTCCATACAAATGCCCACCCGCTCCATTTGAGGCAGCACTCCTCATAAGGTCTGTACTTGAAGAGACAGGAGCAAGCGATTCTGTCCAAATAGATTTCTACAGCCCAACACCCATTACACTTCCTGCAGGGGGTCCACAGGTGAGCGAAGAGATATTCCAAATTCTAAAATCAAAAAAGATAGAGTTTCATGGAAACCATAAAACTATTGCAGTAGAGCCAAACAAAATAAAATTTGAAAACGGAGAGGCAAGTTTTGACATTTTAATCTCTGTTCCTCCTCACAAGGTTTCCTCTGTAGTAATAGAATCTGGTTTTGCAGAAAATGGAAAATTTGTAGCAGTTGACAAAACCTGTAAGACAAAATATGATCGTGTTTACGCAATAGGTGATGTTAACCAAATAATGGTGACAGACAAGATAGCAGTACCAAAAGCAGGAATTTTTGCAGAAGCCGAGGGAGTAACTGTTGCAAAAAATATCGTATCACAAATAAAAAATGAACTTGAAAACGCAGCCTTTGATGGAAAAGGCGGATGTTTTCTAGAGACTAGCAAGGGAACTGCAGGATATATTCAGGTTGACATGTTTGCAACTCCAGATCCCCTGACACAACTAAAATCTCCATCAACAGAACATTTCTCAGAAAAAGAAAAGTTTGAGCAAGAAAGACTGAAAAAATGGCTCTAGATTTTCAAACACAATTTTCTTGACACCAAATTCAATCCTACAATTTAATAATTTCAACAATAGCCAGCACCTTGAGGGGCCGTAGTCTAGCTTGGTTATGATGCTAGCCTGGGGTGCTAGAGGTCGCCGGTTCAAGTCCGGCCGGCCCCACCATATACAAAGCAAATTTTGTCATAATTTACAATCTACTTGCTAATGTCAAGTTGTCAAGCCATTTTTTGTAGAATTACAATTGTAACTAGGGTCATGGGAAAACGAAAATTCACTATTGACCTTGGCAACGAGAAGATTGAGGTAGAAGGACACATGCACAAGAATGTTGCAATCAAGTACCTCATGAAGAGACGAAGATCCCTGCTTATGACAAGAGACAAGGAAAAGGTAGAAAAACTCTTCAAAGACGTGCCAAAGACAATCTCAATAGTGGGTGGTCACCTGATCAAATCTTACAAGATAAACTGGGAAAGAGAAGGAACAACAGAATTCGAAGGTTCTAGATTTGTCTTCACCTTGGCTGAACTACCTGACAAATCAGTACATACCGTTGCAAATTGATTTCCCATAAGTGCTTTTTTTGAAAGCAAACAAATTTTCTTACAAGGTAGATTTCATGCTTGAATTATAGCTTGGAAATCCCAATACATCTTGGTATGCTTTTGGAATCATAGATTTTGATTGAAGCAAGAGATCACTTGCAGCAGAATCAAGAACATATGTGACTGCCCAGTCATCTTCACTTCTAATTGATCTACCAAAACCCTGTAGCAGTTTTGTCAGTGTCTGTGATTTGTACCACAAGGGAAACTTTTGCATCTTGATTTTTGTCCGCTTTTCACTTAGGTTTGGGTATGGCACTTTTGCTATTATCTGAAACCTTGACAGGTCATCTTTTAGGTCCACTCCCTCCCATAATGATGATGACAATAATACACCGTCCTCATCAAAAGCATGCTCTTGCAGTACCTCATCCTGAGTCATGCCGTTCTCATTTCTGCTGTGGCATATCCTGATTCGGCGCCTATTTTCCTCAGAGAGATTATTTCTTATGTCAAGGCATCTCTTCTCTGAAGAAGTAAGTATCAATCCTCTTTCTGTATCATGCTGCGACAAGATATCATCAATTTTTTTAATTACTGCAAGCTCATCATCTTTACTTGAAGAGTAGCTGAGTTTTTTCATATTAAGAAAGTTAATTCTTCTCTTGTCTGGGGGAAATGGAGATCTTGGGGTATCCACAAATCCAACTTTGGATGGCTCAAGACCTGCATTTTCACAAAAACTATCCTTATCTATTGTTGCTGACATGAAAATTTGATTCTCAATGTCAAAGAAAGTCTTTACATATTTTGAAATGTCAAGCGGCTTGATTGAAACTGATCTGAAATTTCCTCGTTCGTCTTTGAATGGATCATTTACAACAAAATTATCTTTGTTTGAGTAAATCTCTGCATGAGCATTTGCCATCTTTTCGTATCTTGACTCTAATTTTGCAAGCAAGACATAGTCAGGGTTTAGCATAAACGATCTGCTTTCCAGTAGATTCTTGATCTGGCTTGAATATTCTTTTGCCAAATCATCAAGCAACTGTACTATCATACCAATCTCTCCAAGATCGTATGTCTTTGGATCAATACCGCACTCGGAGAGATATGCGTTGTAAATATCGACACCTATGAATTGTATAATCTGATCTTCTACCTTGTGTGCCTCATCAAAAATTGCTATTGGTTTTGAGACATATTCAGCATATGCCTTTCTGTTGAACTTCATCAGCTGAAAATATGCAGCATAGTTCCAGATTGAATGAGGCGAAGTCAGTGCACGATATTTTTGTTCATAATAATAACACAAATCCTTGGTGACATCATGTGGTTCTCCAAGCTTTGGCTTGAACTGACAGACCTCCTTGATTTTTTTGCCATCCTTCATCGTTGTCTCTTCGCAGAGGCCTTTCTCACAAGTGAGGCCTCTCTGGATTGCACCTCTTGTATCTGATTTGAGGATTGATTCCTGATCCATAAGTTTGAGGCAGGCAAAATTTGACTTGCCCTTTACAGGCATGAGAAATTTCAGGTCCTTGGAATACTGGTCCTGTAATTGCTTGGAAGCAGTTACTATGAAAGAGCTGCCAAAATATCTTGCCATAGTTGCAGCAATAAGTGATTTTCCAACCCCCGTTGGTGCAGACAAGATAATTGTCTTGTATCCTGACTTGATCTTTTCTTCTATTCCACGCAAGATCTCTTTTTGAATTTCTCTTGGTTTGAATTCCTCTGGAAAGTGTTCAAGAACAGTAGTCATTTGATTCAGATGATCAAAACACTCAAAGAACAATACTTAATCGCTTGTTTTGAAATATCACCTACGCTTACTACTAGCAGATCACATCACTGCATTTTTCCAGTGTTCTTTACATGTGAAAAATAAATTCAAATCTTGTTGAACTTTTGTAGGCTCTTCCAGAGATACCAAGTTGCAATGGTCCTGTATGGTCTCCACACTCGTCCCAATTTTTCAACTTCTTGTGGTTTTGGAATCTCTGGTAGCGAAAATAACACTTGTACCCCTTTTCTTAAACCAAGATCATCAACAGGAAAAACATCTTGTCGCCCAAGAGAAAAAATGAGAAACATCTCAGCTGTCCACCTTCCAATCCCCTTGACCTGGGTTAGGTGAGCTATCACATCCTCATCACTCATCCTTGAAATTGTTCTCATGTTCAGTTTTCCCTCCTCTACGTGCTTTGCCAAGTCCTTTAGGTACTCTATTTTCATGCCCGACAGGCCAACTGTACGAAGTTTGGATTTTCTTGTAGCAAGAACCTCCGTGGCTGTTGGAAATTTTGGATATAGGCCCTTGAACCTCTTAAAAATTGCATCTGCAGCACTTGTTGCAAGTTGCTGAGAGATTATTGATTCTACAAGTACGGCAAAATGGTGGTTTCTCTTCTTTAATTTGAATTCTCCAACCGTATTCATTACGCCTGCAAGTGCAGGATCTTGTCTAAGAAATGTTATTGCATCATGATATGTCATTTCTAGCTTGGTTCTGGATGTATGGTAACTATGGCATTTTTTATCTGATCTTTAATTTTGTTTTCTATATTGGAAACAATGTCATGCACTTCTTCTATTGTAAGATTTTTTTCAAACGAGCAATCAATGTCTACCTTAAAGATGTCCTGTAAATGTAATGTTATCACTCTGCCAATTTTTTTTACCTTGGGATATTCTTTTATGATATTTGCAACCTGTTCCTCTATCGTTATGTCTTCTACTGGAATGCTCTCTGGAATTGAAACATATGGTTCAAGATGTATGGTAATATGATTTACATTTGAAACAGATTTTTTTATTTGAGATTCAATCTCGTCTGACACATGATGTGCATCT
>JAGWGU010000073.1 GCA_028867275.1 Nitrososphaerota archaeon | reverse complement strand
ACAAAGAAGGAACAAGAGAATTGGACCTTACCTTTGAAGAATTACTACGAACCAATGAAGACCAAGTCAAGAGCTTCCTCTCGGAGAAAATGTAATGCCAACATCACAATACGCATCATCATTTGGCAGGCTTCAGGCAATCTCACTTAATCTATTATCAAAAGAAGAAATGCAAAACCTGATGAAGGCAAAAGACGAGGTCGAGATGGTAAAGGCACTGGGATCTACTTGGTATAAATCAGAAATCGAAAAAGCCGCATCAATTTTCAAGGAATCTGAACTATTAGAGGTTGCACTTAACAGACATCTTGTATACATCAACAAGACTGCATTGGAGGCAACCCCGTTTAATGGCAAGTCAGCCATCCGTGCATATCTTTCAAAATGGGATATTTACAATATTGAATTAATTCTTTCTGCAAAGAGCATGGGAAGACCAATCTCTGAAACAGAGTCATTTCTTGTCTCAAGCAGAAATGTCCCTGCAGGAATCTCTGCTGGAAACATCTCTCATGATGAAATGAAGATAATCTTGTCCCAGACAGGAGTTGATGGTGTTGTAAATCAACTTGTAAAATACAACTATGGAACAGTTCTGATGCAGCATCTTGAGACATATCAGAAGACTGGAGATCTTGGCCCGATGATGTCTGCACTTCAAACTTTCTATTATCACAATTTGTTAGAGTCACTCAAGTTCTTCCAAGGCGATGAGGGATTGATTCGAGATTTCATAAGAGCAGAAATAGACAAGAAAAATGTCCTCAGCCTTCTCAAGGCCAAAGAATCTGATCTTGACAAGGAAATAGTGAGCAGACACCTGATCGAGGGTGGCAAGATGACCAAAAATGAATTGTTAGATGTCTACAACGCAAAAGATGTTTCAGAAATTGTTGGCAGAATAGAAAACAGATTCATGTTGGTTAATGCACTTGCCCAATACAAGAAATCAAAGAGTTTGATTGACTTTGAGGTTGCTTTGGATAAATTCATAAATTCCGAATATGTCAAAAAATTGAAAAACATTGCACTCTCGATTGGTACAATATTCTACTTTATCATTAACACAGAACATGAGCGTGAAAACATCAAAAGAATTGCTTATGGTAAACGCTATAACCTCTCTACGGATTACATCAATTCACTATTACTAATAGAATAAACATGTCACAACAAAAACCCAACACCACTGGGCGTATAGCCGTAGTAGGTGAGCGTGAGCTTGCCATAGGATATAATCTTCTAGGAATAGAAGATACTTTCATCACAAGTGGTGACGATGCAAGCAAGACCATCCAAGATCTCTTTTCGTCAGGCAACTATAGTCTCATAATCATAAGCGACGCCGTTAGATCCAGTCTTCCTGCGATCTTTAGGAAGAAGATCGAAGCCTCAATTGAGCCCCTTGTGATATTTATGCCTGCTTTAGAAGGTAACATTCAAGAAGAATCTATATCTGTTCTAGCTAAGAGAGTGTTAGGAATAAGTATCCCCTCGAGTTGATGATGATAAATGGCTGATGGAATAATCTCAAGAGTTTCAGGTCCTGTAGTGATCGCAAGTGGCCTAGAAGGCGCACAAATGTTTGACGTAGTCCGTATTGGTGATATGGGACTGGTAGGAGAAATAATTCGTCTTGAAGGAACCAAGGCAACAGTTCAAGTTTACGAAGATACAACTGGTCTTCGTCCAGGAGAAAAGGTAATCAATACAAAGAGACCTCTTTCAATGCAGCTTGGACCTGGTTTACTAAAATCAATTTATGATGGTATTCAAAGACCACTAGATGTTCTAAGAGAACAAAGTGGTGACTTTATCAGCAGAGGAAAGGTCATCCCTGCACT
>JAGWGU010000009.1 GCA_028867275.1 Nitrososphaerota archaeon | reverse complement strand
TCTTGACAAATCTTCATTAGATGAAAATTCAAGGACAAAGTTTTCAAATATTCAAAAAGAATACCATGAGATAGCTCAAGAGAGAGGCGCAATTATAGATCAAATAGTGAGAATCCAACGCAAGGAAGACTCGCATTTTCTATTTGAGGATGCTGATTTTTCCATCACCACGATAAAGAATCTTATGGAACAGGGAGGAAGAGATGCAATTCTGGCATTATCGGAGATTTGATAACTTGAAAGAATTCATACTATGATTTTGATCAACACACCATTTCCAATATTCTTGTAAAGTCACTCGTAAATTTATTTGTCCATTATTTTAAGAATTTCAAATGGGATTTTCTTAAAATCAATTTGCTTTTCAGCAGATACATAAAGTACATTATCATCGAATGGAAAGCTCATGATGATTATCTTCCCACGATGAAATACCACAAAATCTACTGTTCCAAACTCGTCATCAAAATCATGTCTAAGTTTCACCTCTAGTGCCAAGTTCATAAACAACAGCTCATCTTTTTTCAAACCCTCTAATGATTCCACTCCCTTTCTCATTCCGCCAGCTATCAGTCGACCTATGCCATTTATCACACGTGCGGAACGTATATTCTTGTCAATTTCAAGTACTTTTTTGCATAATACATCAAGATCTGATATCAACTAAATTCACTTAATTCCACACCACATACTATCAACATGACAATAATTTAGTTTTACCACTCATGGAGAACGACATTTGTAAGAAACGATGTTCTAAAAATTGGATGTATGGACCAACACTTGCTTTTTATCTGTGCTTGATCAATAGGAATCATCAAAATGGCAAGGTTAGTAAGAAAGGATGCTATGGGTCCAATGGAAATCAAAGTAGGAAATGAATCCAAGTGGATTTGTATGTGTGGTTTGAGCAAAAATCAACCATTCTGTGATGCCTCACACAAAAAGACTTCTGGAGAAGAACCTGGTAAACTTTACATGTATGATAAGGATGGAACCAGAGTTGAAATACAGTCAAGTGAAGTATATGAGAATTTCTCTGAATAACCAATGAAGAAACTCAAACAACACGTGAAAGAAAATAAAACTCTATTTTTTGAAACCGAGCAAATATCCTCGTAATAGCTGAATGGCCATTGCTGGATCTACCCCTTTTGGGCAAACGTGGCTGCATGTTCCTGCAAAATGACACCTCCAAATCCCATGTGACTCGTCTACAATCTTTAATCTGTCCTTTGCTCCTTTGTCTCTGCTATCAGCAACATACCTGTACGCCTGAGCCAGACCCTGTGGGCCAATAAATGACTTGTCTGTAGCCATTGTGGGACATCCGGAATTACATAATCCACATTTTATGCAGTAAGAGAACTGGAGGTAATTCTCCACGTCTTTTGGTGTTTGTAAAAATTCTTTTTTACCTGAACCAAGTTCTGACTCCTCATTGATTATGTATGGTTTCATTTTTTTATGGGTTGCAAACATCTGTGTCATATCAACTGCCAAGTCTCTTAGTACTGGAAAGTTGTACATGGGCTCAACAGTTACAACATTTGAATCAAGCTCAGAGATTTTTGTATAACACGCAAGTCTAGGATATCCATTTATTCTCATTCCACACGAACCGCATGATGCCTGTCGGCATGAATATCTTACAGCAACTGAATGATCAAGATTTTGTTTAACGTATAAGATTGCTTCTAATACAGTAGTCCATTTCTTGACCGGAACTTTAAATTCTTCAAAAGTAGGCAGTACGTTTTCAGCAGGATTGGATTTTGAAATTCTAAGAGTTATGGATTCTGTCATATATGATGTGGTAGCATTGCCTGATATTGAAGATGCTAAAGGTTCCACCTTGCAAAACCCTCGTTCCTTTGTACTTTTGATTTGATATGAATTCTATAAACCGTTGCTATGTTATACTGAATCATACTATTTAGTTTTATTTGACATTTGTTTTGTCATAACTGGTAATCATAAGGGAATTTTTATACAAAGTCTTTGTGTGTATTGCAATGCTTCAAAACAGATTCAAGAAAATTCTTGTCGCTTTAGATGGTTCCATGCATTCTAGGCGGGGCATGAATGAGGCAATATCACTTGCAAGACAATCTGATGCTGTCATAACTGGAATACATGTAATCCCTGGTTTTCCTAAGAATTTTGGAACATCAAAAAAATATGAAACCCATGCTATGAAAAACATTGGAAAGTTCATGTCTGATGCGAGAATTAATGCAGGCAGACATGGGTTGGAGTTTGAAGAAAAAGTTGTCAGGTCAAACGATACTGTTGCAGCAATTTCAAATCAAGCTAAATCAGGAAAGTATGATGTGATAATAATCGGCTCAAGAGGCCAAGGATCGCCAAAATCAGAATATTTTGGAAGTGTAGCAAACGGTGTTTTGCATGATTCTAGTGTACCGGTACTTTTAGTAAAGTAAAATTACACCTGATCTTTACATTTTGTAGACTTATAGTGCATGTGAATTCTGGCTAGAGTCTAATCCCTTTTTGTCTTTTTTACGAAATGTGTTTATCAGATCATGCAAATAGCAATGCATGTTATTCATTTGATGTTTAGATATTTAAGAGAAAAGGAAGGTTTTCAAAGATCGAAATTACTGTTGAATCGCAATAGCATGCATTGGGAATTGACCTGATGTTTATATCAAATCCATGCATACTTGATTCAATGGACAAACAAATAACGCTGAGTGAAAAAGACATTGCAATGCTAATTGAAATACTAAAGTTTGCCGAAGGTGCATGTCCTGTGGAAAGCATCAATCAAGAGTTTGCAATCGATGCAGAAAAGATTGAGAATTTGCTTTCAAAACTGGAAAAAGTATGAGATTTGTATTCCAATTGCTTTGACAGCCTCTGCACTTTATGTTTCATGTACAATCAATGGCGAGAGATTTACCCAAAGAGAGATTGCAAAGGCTGCTGGTATTAGTAATGTAAGTCTAAGATTGAGGTCTGAATCAATTCTGAAGACTTTCAACATCAGCGATTTACTAAATATGTAATCGCCATCAACGAAAGCAAAATTTAGATTCTCACATCTGAAAATGAAAAATCTAAATCTTTGAAAAAGAAAAAAGATAAATCTTTGTCTTGTGTATGTGATCTAGGAATCTTGATACCGAACATTATTGTTTGAGATCCCCCCGGGCCCGTATTACATGTGACTACGAGCCCCGACTGTTTTTGACCAAAATTTTGTCATTTGGCAGGGTTGCGGCATACTGCAGCCTTCCGAAATTAGTTTTTCAAACTCTTCGACAGTTACGATTTTTTACAAATATAGCAACCGACTAAGACTTTACAGAACCAAGAATGATCATACTTCTCTTATATGAATCATTGATTTTAGACATTGGAATTTCGTGATTTTTTCAAAAAAAGCAGAAGAGAAGTCAACCGAGAAAATCAATCACAAGGCAGACAAGGGGAAGAACAAGCCAGAAGAGAATACGAGTTTAGCGGACATGAGGTAGAGCGGACTGGAAAAGGTCATGATCTTAAAGTTACAAAACGGGATTGGCTAACAGGAAAAAAAGGAAAACCGAAATATGTTGAAGTAAAAACGGGTAATTCGAAATTATCTGAGTTACAAAAGAAAAAGAAAAGACAGTATGGTTCAAGGTATATTGAAAAAAGATATGAACCTACTCCTCTAGGTCTAATTCCTAAAAGTAATTCTATGGGGCATGAAACTAAAAAGAAATCTTCTGGCTATGATTCTATGTTTGGTCTAGGTGGAAGTTCAAGTTCTAGAAAGAAAACCAATTCTTCAGGTTTTGACAGTATGTTTGGAACTGGAAGTTCTAAAAAAAGACGCTCTTCGAGTAGTTGGGGATTTTAGAATTCTACCGGGTCTTACAGGATTCAAATCTGCAAGAGTACGACTCGTATTCAGCATTGATAATGGTAAACTTTCTTTATTTAATACAAACACGAACAAGCATTATTGAAACTTTCAACACCAAGGAATTTTCTTCTAATACTGATTAGTGCTGTAATTATTCTAATAATTATAATAATATTGTACGCCCAAGAACAAATCAAACAACAATCTGAAATAATCAAAGCCGATAAGAACACACTAATCAAACAAATTGCAAACAGGGCAGAATTAAGAGTCCTTGATGCAATAGATATTTTAGAAATTGCAAGCCATAGTGCAAATGTTGTGAACTCTCCTTATGTCTCTGAAATCAACCAGAATATGCATGGAATACCAGATTATCTTGACAATGAAAAAAGGCTGGAATTTCAAAATATTCTCAAATCATATGCTGGTTTTGAAGATATGGTGTATGTTTTACCGAATGGAGATGTGTATTTGGCAGAACCTTATTCATCGCAACAAAGTCTTAGCGTTTCCAATTTTGGCTTTCGAGATTGGTATATTGAATCATTAAAAACACATTTGCCTTATTTGAGCTCGATTGTAACCTCTGCTACCACTGGTCATTCGATTTCGCCAATAAGTGTACCCGTGTTTACCCAAAACGGTTCCCTTGCAGGCATCTTGGCTGCATCTTTGGATCTAGAGCATATGCAGAAAAGAATCAGAGAATTTAGTTCGTATTCAGATGATCGTATCTTAGTAATTGATAACAATGGTAATTTAATTGCGGATTCTGAAGGGATTAATCAGATTGGCAAACCTCTGTTTACAAATAACAAGATCTTTACACGTATCATTTCTGATAAAACTGGGACCATGACTGAACTTGTCAACGATACCAAAATGTATCTGGCATACACCTCAATAAATGCTGGGCAAAATTCTTGGTATGCGATACTGATGGATCCCTATAATGAGGCATTTTCTTCTGTAAACTTGACAATATACGAATCCGTAACAGTGATAATTTCAATTGTCATGGTGTCATCTATTTCTGCTTATCTGATACAAAGGCAGTTTCAAACTCAGGTTGGGCTTCGTAAGTTGGCCCTAAAATCAAACGAATCTTTGCAGAAATCTCAGGAATCACTTGCAGAAGCAAGAAGAAAAATCGAGGAACAATTACAAAAAAAGGAAGAGACTGAGAAATTAAAAGACGAGTTTTCAGCAATGGTGTCTCATGAGCTTAGAACACCTTTGTTTCCAATAAAATTTCATTCAGAGATGCTAAAAGACCCAAAGTTACTTGGAGTCTTAAATTCAGAGCAAATAGAATCAGTGGATGCAATTTATAGAAACGCATCAAGATTGGAACAAATAATCGACGATGTTCTAACCTCGCAGAAACTTGACATGGAGAAACTGCGATTTGAGATAAAAGATATTGAATTAAACAAGTTCTTGGA
Organism: Nitrososphaerota archaeon; assembly: GCA_028867275.1. Classification (GTDB taxonomy): domain Archaea; phylum Thermoproteota; class Nitrososphaeria; order Nitrososphaerales; family Nitrosopumilaceae; genus Nitrosotalea. Next base: position 38,347 of record JAGWGU010000009.1, on the reverse strand, counting down.
GGAAGTGATAAAATTCAACTCTCCCTTGATGCATGCAAAACACATTGAATTTACTAATACGAACAAGCAGAATATCACATTCCGGGGTGATTCGGACAGGCTGCACCAGATTTTTACGAATCTGATAGTGAACTCGGTTGATTTTGTTCCGGAAACAAATGGTAAAATAGAGATTGGCGCAAACGTGCTAGAAAATGAGATTGAATTTTATGTAAAAGATAACGGGATTGGAATTGCAAAAGAAAAACAAGAAAATCTCTTTAAAAAATTTTACCAGATAGATACTTCGTGGAAAAGAAAACACGGAGGTACTGGTCTTGGACTGTCCATATGTAGGGGAATTGTACAGGGTTTGGGTGGAAATATTTGGGTTGAAAGTGACACTGGTTTAGGTGCTACATTTTATTTCAAAATCCCGAGACAACCAAAACTGATTTGACAATTACTCGATTCATGCATTCAATGTTAGAATGGTTTGGAATTCATCATACCTGTTTATATATTATTTTTTAATACCCAATGGGATATGGACATTTTAGTAATTGATGATAACCCTGAGATTGATAAAATGCTGAAGAAATTTTTAGAACTTAAGGGAAACAAATGTACCATTACAACCAATGGAAGAATGGGGTTGAATATTATGAGGCAACATAAATTTGATTCCATAATACTTGATCTGGCAATGCCAGAGTTCACAGGGTTTGATGTCATTAATGAATTATCCAAGAGCGGTGAAATAAAAAATCAAAAGATAACTGTTCTGACAGCAGCTACCGTTACAGAAGATAAGGCCAATGATCTACGTAAAACTGGTGTAAATGCAGTTCTAAGAAAACCTGTTGGAACCGATGTATTGCTGAAAACTATTGGCATAGACTAAAATTATTTTCTCTAAAATAAAAAATTTGGGAAAGGAGTTTTGTAGCGAGTCTTACAGGACTCAAACCTGAGATTTTAAAATTGTAACCATCTTTAGCTGGTCTGTAATCATACATTGTCATCATTACTGAAAATTTAGATCTTGTTTAATAGTAAGAAATGATAAAATAAAAAAGTAATATGACTAGAGACATGAGGGGAATTTGTGTCGAATGTGGATTTCAAGTCAGAGGCGATACATTAGACGATTTAGATGAGAGCTTTACATTACATTTTGAAAATGATGGACATGATACCTACTACTTTATAGATAAAGAAGGCAAAAAAATAGAAAGAGATGTTTCTAAATTATAATCATCACCTTTTAGCTGGATTGTAATTGTTTATGATACAAAATTAAGGAAAGGAGTTTTGTAGCTACTCCAATTATCTTACTGCACACTTTCTGTCAAATTTTACTCCCAAAATCTCCCGGACTCGTACTTACTGTCAGCAAGAGAACCCACGGGCCCGCTACAATAATGTCCTTTTTAGGGTTCCAAACCGAAAAGAGGACAAATGATGAAAATCAGCAAAATCGAGATACAAAAAGTGCCAGACGAGCCAATAAAATTGTTCTACCATGGCATCAAAAAACTGTCTTATTGTAGGTGTTGATAATTTCATCTGAATTGGATTAAAAAATCAAGTACAATATCTATAATAATTTGAATCTGTCACATCTCATATGCCCACTTTATCTGAAATAATTGAAGTGAGAAAAGGCAAACATGGGATAGTTGAGATAACCGCGGTACAGCTACCCAAAAGCTCCGATGGAAAATCTGAGGAAGTGGATTTAGTTGCAAGGCATGGAAAGTTAGATCGACCATATGAAGTAATTGTTGATTCTAAAACAAAGGAAAAGAAATTTCTTCAAGAACCTGAAATTAACGGTGAACGTTGTTTTTTTGTTGACGATGGTGAAGGTGGCAATTGGTTAACCAAGTTTCTTTGAGTCTCATAGGACAAATCTAGCACTCATTTGAGATGTTTGGGCTTTGAACCAAAAAATGTTATTCCCTTTGTTACTGCCAGTGATCCTGCAATTATTCCTAATATGCCGCCTATGAAAAAACCGCCAATTCCAAAGAAACTCAGGCTGGCGAAGAACCAGATTAGCGTTCCCCACTTTCTAATGTGGAGGGGTTGTGCATAAATCATGATTGCCCCTATTATGACCATGATTCCACTTACAATGCCTACTATGGATGTAATTAAAACATGGTTTGATAATTGAGGGCCCATCATCCATTGCATGTTGGGGAAAAATGAAATATGCAAAAGGAATAAGATTGCAGCACTGAGTATGATTACACCAGAAACTAATGACAACTCTGAAGAAAAACGATATTCTAATCTCTTTGACATGGGCATACTATGATTAGTATTGTATTTCTAGATATATCAGATAGATCAAAGACTATCATATCTGAAAATCACATGCCTTCCTTAAATTTCAGTTCAATCTTCCACGCTGTATGGGTAAAGGAAGAAGACAAAATCAAAAATCTGCTGACCCGAGAAATTCATAACTAAAAGTTTTCAAAACGACTTCTTGGACGACAAAATATAAAATCAAAGTAATATCTGATATGTCACACGGTTACTAGACAAGTAGGTAGTCATTTTATAATTAACTCTCTGTATTTACAATTCTTTTTCAATAATGAATAACCAATTAAGGAATAGAGTTTTGTAACGAGTTTTATGGAAATCAAACCTTCAGTAGACTCTGACATGAAAATTCGAATTTTACGTAATTATGATGATAAAACCCTCTAGTAATCGCATATCTGACATTCTTCTATGATAACCATCCATAAATAGTAGTTTCACACGATATTTTACCGATGAAAGGGAAAACACTGGACATATTACTGATTGATGACAACAAGGATATCACAACAATGCTATCCAAGTACCTGACCCTCAAAGGGCATGATTGTACTGTATCAAATGATGGAAGAAATGGACTAACACTAATTGAGCAGCAAAAATTTGATGTTGTCTTGCTTGATCTTGCAATGCCGGAATTTACAGGCGTTGATATTGTCAATAGTCTGTATAATTCAGGGAAAATAAAAAATCACAAAATAATTTTGTTTACCGCCTCAAGCGTTAAAGAAGATGAAATACAAGATCTTCTAAAAAAGGGAATACATTCCTGTCTTAAAAAACCCGTAAAGCTAGATACTCTGATAAAATCTATTGGAGGGTAAACTCTGACAATAGACGATAAAAATAGCAAAGAATTAGAATCTACAGATAAAGACCGACTAAAAGACCTAGAACAAGAAAACGCATTTCTCAAAGAAAAAAACAAACTCATAGATGAAAAAACAAAAGATATTGCTACATCAAAAGAAGATCTAGAGAAAAAACTTGTTGAAGAAACTAAGAAAGGAAAAGAGCTAGAACAAGAAAAAAATATTCTTGAAGAAATTTCTAAAGAACATGAAAAAGTAGCACAAAAAACTCACAAAAAGTCCTACACTTTGATTGCACTAATTGCGATAACAATGTCAATAGGATTTGTGGGCTATTCTTACTATGAGAATCAGGTCATAATCAAAGTGACTGCTCATGATATGTCAAATTATAATTCAAACTATGTCATCCAGAATCTGCAAGGTGACACCGTCAATACATGGGTATCATGGAATATTGAAAACGGAAGAACAATTCATGTACATGTAGTAAACAATGCAAATCTTCCACAAGACATGATAAATGCCATGGAAAATGCAATCATGTCTACCAAAATTGTATCAATAGATGATTCACAAACTGGTAAAGGACCAAAGGGATCTTCGTCAATATATTATGTAGGATGGGAAGGAGCTGCGATAAATGCATATTCTGAGCCTACCAAGTTGTACATACCTCAAAAGTTTGATATCAACGGTTCCCCTGATGGGGTGGGAGATGTGGAAATCATACTGACAAACGATATAAACCCGGACGGGTATTCTGGATATACAAAATCTCTTGTTGATGGCAATCAAATCTTAAAATCCAAGATAACAATCTACAAAGCAAACAAGCTTGATGCAGATAGTCTTGAGGCAATTGTACGACACGAGTTTGGACATGCAATGGGACTTGGGCATTCTACTGCTTCAGAAGATTTGATGAGCCCAATACTTCCAGACTATCCATACATTTCAGGCTGCGATGTTGATACATTGAAGGAACTGTATAATGGTGATAAGAACAGCAAGGTAGTGTGTACAAAGTAGGTATGATCATACTTGGATAAATCCATGGTAAAAATGATCATAATTTTATCCTCTGCTGGAATATTGATTATTGGATCCAGCATTTACTTGACAGAACTTATTGTTCAAAATCAGACTGAACAAATTATGAGATACAAAATGAATCAAGTCAGGATCTTGGCAGACGACGCACATGTTAGAATAAAAACAATTGCAACTATAATGAACACCACCTCAAATTCTCCTGTATTTGGTACGATAAAAAATGCCGAACTTGTCGACGAAAAACTACATGGAATACCAAATGATGTTGAGCCAGAGAAAAGGGAAATTGCAACCCGTTTATTGGCAAATTGCAAAGATCTGGACTATGTCTTCTTCTTGTTGCCCGATGGTAAAATGTATTTTCTTGAACCATATGTACAACAGCTAAATCTGACAAAAAATAATTTTTCTTACAGGGATTATTACAAAGGAGTCATGTCAACGCATAATCAGTACATCAGTGAAGTGTATGTTTCTGACAATAACAAACACCGCGTAGTATCAATTGCAACGCCTGTTTATTCTAAAACGAATGGTTCGTTCATAGGGCTTTGGGTGGGCGCCCTGAATCTACAATCTATGGATGATTCATTAAATCTAATTGATCTTGGCAATAACGGTAGGCTCATCTATCTTGATCAACACGGCAATGTTGTAGCAGATTCCAATAAAAATCATGTATCTGCATCACAGTTTGAAAACCTTGAGGGTTACATGAATGCACGAAATGGGAAAGAAGGAACAAGTGTGGAAATGATCAACAATGAAAAAATGTTGATTGCCTATACTCCACTTAAGATACTGGGAAATACGTGGGTGGTATTACTAGTCCAACCATATGGGGATGCATATTATACTGAAATCGCAACTCAGGACATGCTATTTGTTTACGTCCTTGTCATAGTGGTGATACTGATCATCTCTGGATTCTATGTATACCGATTAACCCGACAAAAGACAATTCTCATGGAAAAACTACGGGAGGCAGACATTAAAAAAGAGGAATTCACTGCAATGGTCACTCATGAATTAAAAACGCCTCTTGTCACAATAAATGGATATAGTGAAATGTTAAGAGAGCCTGGATTTTTGGGAACTCTTAATGCAGAACAGGATGATGCAATAAGTAGAATCCATGAAAGCTCGATTAAGCTAGACCGCTTAATTGGTGACATGCTTGATACTCAAAAACTTGATCTACAGAAGATGAAGTTTGACAAGGAAAATTTTTCCGGAAGAATATTCATGCAAGAAATGGTTGACATGTTTTCTCCTATGATGCAGGATAAAAAGATAGAATTTGTCAATTCCACAACAGATGATTTGACAGTTTATGGTGACAAGAGCAGATTGACTCAGGTGTTTGGTAATTTAATAAGAAATTCCATTGATTTTGTTCCAGAAAAATGTGGCAGAATAGAAATTGGCATGCAGCAGGACTCTGATAAGGCTGTATTCTATGTAAAAGATAACGGTGCTGGAATTCCCAAAGATAAACAACCATACCTATTCAAAAAATTCTATCAGATTGATACTTCACTTAAAAGAAAACATGGTGGTACTGGCCTTGGACTGGTAATCTGTAAAGGAATTGTAGATGCGCTTGGAGGAAAAATCTGGTTTGAAAGCGAGGAAGGAAAGGGGACTTCATTTTACTTTAGTATCCCAACTAGCAACAAATTATAGTAATTTCATGAAGAAAAAGTTGATAGCAAGAATTTTGTAACACATTCCTAGTGCGTTTTTATGACTTGTGATGATTGTCTTACTGATATTGCTGGTTTGTGCTGATTCTCATTGCAGTAATGCTTGTTTTTCAAGTCTGATATTTATGAGTGGTCTATTATATTCCAGAAACTGACTTGGATATATGGAAAAAACAAGCGTGCTAGTCTGTATTGTGTTGATATCCTCAATTGGTTTTGTCTCTGCAAGTGCAGACAATGTACTCACTCCAGGCATGATTCATGCCATGGTGAGTAATCCTGTTTCAGTATTTGGGAACACATACAATCTCCAAGTTGACAACAAGACATATCCAATATACTATGGATTTCATACAACTAGCGCAGTAGCTTCTGACATTTTGCTTGTTCCAGAACATAACTCTGTACAGATATCTCTGAAAAATATGACTGAGGTTGATACCATGTGGGTATACATTCCACAAGCAATTATTTCTGCAGATGGCAACAACTTTGTACTCTATGTGGATGGGCAGAATGAAAAATATGAACTTGCTACATCTGGTCATTCTACAATAATGGGTTTTACGGTTGCTGCCAACGCACATACTGTTGAAATTCAAGGAACTAGCATAATACCCGAATTTCCAATATCAATGTCTGCAATGGCAGTAGGATTTTTACTGTTATTGATTTTCAGGTTTTACCCCATTGTGAAAAAATAGTACACGGTTTAATGTACTTCAAATACGTTGTTGGAATAAACCAGACCGCACTGATCTCATATGATTATTTCAAAATTGTATGGTGTCTCTTTATCGCCATCTTTTAATCTGGTTTTATGCTAAGTATTTTTGAGAATGTCTTCTGGTATGATAACTCCATTTCTAGATGCAAAATATCTTAATCTTGAAACGTATAGAAAAAATGGTCAACCAGTAAGAACACCTGTCTGGTTTGTTATTGATAATGGAATAATCTATGTTACAACGCCATCCACTACTGGAAAAGTCAAGCGTCTGAACCATAGCAAGAATGTTCGCATTGTGCCTTCAAACATAAAAGGCAAGCCCATGGGAGACTGGGTTGATGCAACAGCATATTTTGCAAACGAATCTGAATCCTCTCAAGCAATAAAACTTCGCAAGAAAAAATATGGTCTGATGGCAAAACTCATAGGCCTATCTGTATACAGAAAAGGTACACCTGTTGTAATCGGTATCAAGATTTGAATGTGATTGTGATTTGAAACGATGTTGGGATTGCTGATGTTATTTTATATCAACCGTGAATCAATATAATAATAGACTTTTTACAACAGCTAATTTGAGAAGTGAGAAAAAGACTGATTCCATGCTCGTGTGAATTGATACTGCTTGTTTTAATGACGGACTTGGATTGACATGTGTATTTACTTCTGGTGTGTCCATTGTCAGAGTTGCTGTGTGGAATTTTACTATTACGCTATATGATATATCATTATATTTTGCTATGATTGATGTGTCTCTTTTGGCATTGTCTAGTATCTTAATATCTGCAATACCACCACTATCATAACATGCCAAAATTCCTACGTTTGGCTGAATCTCCAATAATGTTATTGGGATGGAGAGTCCATTGATTGATAGAGTCCTAAAAAACCCATTACTACCTTTGAATAATTTCTGTATCCCATTATTCTGAAACTCTCCAACGTTCACACCCTGCGGGCGAGGATCTAGTGTTAATTTGCCATTGTGGTTGAACATAAAAGTAGTAAGATTACCAATAACATTTTGCATCGCACTTGTTCCATCTGCGTCAGGATTTCCATTCCTATCAAATGCTTGATAAAATAGTGTATTGTTCTTTATCGCAGTACCCCACGTCCAGGAATCTTCATCTGTTGGGTCAATGTTAAGTTGCGGATCAATCAGATCTGCTTGAACCTGTGCTCCTTGTGGATAGTCTGGTCTAACAACTACTGGCCTTATGAATTTCGTTGGAATCCTATCAAAAATAAGATCAACTGACTGGACTCCGCCTGCTTTCTGATATTGAATTGTGACTGTTTCTGGAAATCCCGAAAAATCAAATAGTTGAATTATTGGCCAAGCGTTAGAAAATGCCATATTATTGCTTGCAATCTGCCCAAGTCTGAAGCTAGGTGCTTGACCGTTCAGTGTTCCATTTTGTCTTACAACATGATTTAGAAGAGTACCGCCTATGATATTTGTCACACCACCAATGTTTGTGGATGAACATGTTCCAAGTGGTTGGGTTCCGTTTGAAGCTCCACTAAAGTGTCTTGCTACTGCAATTCCTTGTGTTTCTGTAAAGTCAACTCCTGTTGCCATAGAAGAATCACTTGAACAGAACTGTCCGAAATCCAAACCCTTTCCAGAATTACTTGTCTGAGTTGCATCTGCATATTGTGCTTGCTTCATGTCTGCAAAATATGCATGCCAGCTACCATCTGTGACCTGAGCCATCCTCAATCTTTTACCATTGACAGTTACAACTGGTTCTCCATACGCTTGATCTAATCTGTTTATGTCTGGATCTACTACTATGACTTCTATTACCTGTGGTCCTGCAAAATAATTTTTAAACAAAGGATTTTCTGCAGAGACATAAAGATTGGGGTTTGATGAAATATGTTCCGTTGGCTCTATTTTTGGAATTAATGGTGTCATTGCATTTGCTGACATTATGCTATGTGGAAAAATTATGCTGCCTGTAACAAGTATGATGGCAAATAGTATGCAATTCATTTTCTGGGAACCATTACGGTATAATTTGAAATTCAATCAAGTTGGGGGTTCCCAAAAATGCATTTTAGTCTTTTGTATTGATATACAGTCTGTTGTTTTCATAAATTTTTGCTCAAAAACAGGTCTTGTTTTTGTAATTTGATCGGTATATTCATTTTGTTATTGTATGTGATGTAATTTTTCAAATATTACAAAATTTCATGAAAATTGAAGATAATGATATATTATTTTCTAATTTTAAGACCAATTATCTAAAAAGTTATAATCTAGTGGTATTATTATCCATATATGGAGAATTTTAATCACTGTTTTACTATAAAACGGGAAATCAATTGGAATGGAGGGACTGGAACATGGCTCTAGTCTCTAAACCCAACAAGCCTGAATTGTCAATGCAGATTTCCATGTCTCTGTCAACGCTTTTTGTCCTTGTGAAATCAAGAACGCTGGTCTATGCTTTTGCACTAGCTTCTATTGGGACATTTCTTATCTCCTCTGGGATTCAGATTCCTGATTTTCTGGTACTTGGACGACTTGCAGTTTCAGTGTATTTTCTTGCCCTCGCTACATATCTCTATAATGATCTTACTGATTATGAAATTGATAAAGTAAACAATCGCAACAATTCACGCAATTCCAAAACGATAAGCTATCGTCAAATATTGTATTCTACAATTGGCTTCTTTGCAATTGCAATATCTCTTGCCTTTTCAATTAATCTGCCTACTGGTGTTGCTTCGTTGGTATGTGTAGGGCTTGCTATGGCCTATTCTCATCCAGTAACACATCTCAAAAATATGTTTGTAGTAAAAACTGTTATTACTTCAGCTGGCGGATTCATGGCCTCATTTATGGGCGCACTAGCAGTTCAAAACATATCTTATGTTGGCATATCTTCATCAATAATTTTATTTTTCATGTATTTCATTAATGGACCTCTTGGAGATATTGGTGACATGTCTGGCGATAAAAAAGGCGGTAGAAGAACAATTCCTATTGTGTTGGGAATCGATAAAGCATTTTTAATTATCATGTCTGCAATATCTTCAATTTCTGTCATACTGATTGTCGATTATCTCTTTTTTGGGTTGCACGTGGTTGGGGTACTGTTGGGGCTGGCAATTTGTGCCTCACTCATCTTGAGGGTAAAAAAATTATCAAAACAATATGATGACAAGAAAAAAATTTCTCAGACCAGATCAGCCATAAGAATAAGTGTTTTTACTATTCAATTGTCAATGTTTGCAGGCATACTCTTGAATGTGTTCTTGCCTGTGTGAACTAGTTTCTAGACACAGACTTTGTGACTATTTTAGGTGGGGTTGCACTTGACTTCTTCCACAAGTCATCAAAGATTGTTGCAAAATGTGACGAAATGCTTTCGTCTTCTATGTACAAACTCATCTTGAATTTCTTTGGTTCGCTTACATCTGTTATCTCAAATCCTAAATGTTTATTGTCTACTATTATGATGGAAAATGGTGTCTTGACATATCTTCTTTCTATTTTTGAAGGATAAAATGGATTTGAGACCACGTTGACACGTTCATTTTGGTTCTTATCCTTTTTAATTTCTTTTTCATTTCCAAAGTATTGTTCTACAAGATCAATGTCTGCAAGAGCTCTAACACTGACTCCCATGGATGCTTTCTTTAAGATGGCATTGATGATAAGATCATTTTGGAATCTTGTGACTAAACATATCTCGTTTTGAGCAAATTCTATGATCTCTAAAGCTTTTCTTACCATGTCTTCATATGATGCAATAATCGAAATTTTCTTGGGAGAGTTTTGCAAATCCGAACTAACCTGTGGTTCAACTTTTGACATAAACTCCATGATGTCTTTATCATTGAATTTTGGATCCGCCTTTAGTACATCAACCATCTGCAAGTATTTTGAATTCTTGATGTTGTTTGTCAGGCCTATGATGTGTTTTTGGTAAACAACTTTTCCAAATGCTGTCTGGATGTATGATTCATTGTTTTTGGTAATCAAACCCAAATCTACCAATTGTTTTAGTCTGGTGTAGTACTGCTTCTTTGTCAAGCCTATTTTTGTTGGTGTGTCCAACTCTGACTTGATTCCTTCATTTGCCATGAGAAATATTGTAAGAGCATCATTTTTTGATAAAACCGATAATACTTCAGTTAACTGTGCTAGAATTTTGGAATTGTCATTTGAGACCACAAATGAGCCCGTTGGCTCTATCTGTTTTTCAGTAACTGTCTTCATGGATTTCTACCTATTTGTCAACAAGAGTTCTTTATATCGATTTTGGTGAATTTCATTCATATTTTCCCAATAAATGTGTGTAACTTGTTATTGTAGTGTAAGACTCGCGGTGTTTTGGATCTGATTCCCTGTAAACAGTGAACATATCATGGAAAAATGCCTTAAATAGGGAATATGATGTATTTGACAAGTGGAAGGTAGTAAGAGACTGAAAACTGTTCTTGTAGTAGATGACAATCCAGATGTTCGTTCCCTCCTTGTTGAACTCTTGGAATTGAAAAATCTCCAGGTGGTTGGAACAGGGCGTAATGGCAATGAAGCTGTTACGTTGTATGAAAAACTAAAACCGGATATTACACTTTTAGATGTTGTCATGCCCGACGCAGATGGGCTGTATGCACTGGGTCATATTCGAGAAATGAACTCTGATGCCATAGTGATAATGATTACAACGGATCTATCTCAGGATACTGCCAAGAAACTAGAGGATCTTAGAGCTACTGCTGTTGTCTACAAACCGTTTGACATCAATGATCTGGTAAAAATTGTAAATGAAATCGAATCTACAGCAGATACTGGACAAATTAGATTTTTCAACTGATTATTTACTAAATTTGTATCCCGATCTGGGATCCAAGTCTGATCAAAGGAAGGTTATTCGATAAAATCCTGATTTTACGCCTGATGTCTTGATATCTATTCTGATTTTTCAAGTTCAGCACAGAGTTTTTTATACTCGTTGATGGTTTCACTGAATAGCAAGAAAACCTTGTTGATGTCTGCCTGGGCCATCTCAAATCGCATTGTCTTTTCAACCAAATATGATGGATCCTTTGGATCAAGACCTGTATCTTCCCAAATTCTTTCCACCTCGCTTATCTGTTTTCCTAGTTTGTTTTCATTCTTGCTTATTTTTTCCTTGATTTTTTTGATTAGAGTATCATCTGTCATCTATTAATGCATAAATAACACTCAGTTAAAATCCGTTATTTTTGATAATTGGGCACTAGCCCCTGAATTGTGAAATATTTGACCCAACCTAGTAAAATTAGTGAATCTTTTCTTTAAATAGAAATTTAGCAAATTGATGAAATGCCGTATGAAGAAGTCTATTTTCAAAGACTAAAAGAAGAAAATCCAGAAGAATACCAAAAAGTCACCATAAACAAAGTCCAATCGGTATGATGGTGTGACAAATTTTTCTTGATGTGTTTTTGGGAATACACAGGCATCTTTTTCAGATTTTTAAATAATAAAATACGTTGATGATTTTAGATTCTTGTTACATTGAATCTGAGATGGGTTTCGTCACTGTGATACCTTGATCGTTTGTCACTGTTACCATCTTTGTACCGGCTGGTGGGGACAACATTTGCTTCTCACCTGAATTTAAGACTGGCAAGACATCTGAAGTGGTACCATAGTCTATTTTGACGTTGGTAAGCGGTGACGAACCTGTATTCTGTACATAAACGCGAACAACGTTTCCTACGCCCATGACCATTTCAGTTCTTGGTTCCACATTCAATGCATATTGTTGTGTAGGGTGGAATGCGAAAAGAACAATGACTGCAACAGTCACTGCAGCTCCTCCACCTATTGCACCATATACTATTGGCTTTACCATGGTATGATCAAACTTGGCTCTAGTTTGAGGTAATTTAAGGATGATGCTATGTCTTTGGTTTTTTATTCTTTTTTTGTTTCTTCCTGTTTCTAAAATGCCACAAGAATATGAAAAAACCAATTACACTTGAAACAATTGTGCCAACCCCCACCACTGGTGCAATGAAAAATGTACCAAGCCAAACTCCGTTTGCGTCTCCAATTTCCATTATGCCTCTATGTCTTACAAATATGTTGACTGAGTCTTGAATCGAGTGCGACTGGTTTGAATCGTCAAGATATGTACCATTTACATGGATCACTGCATGGGTTGGAATGTCAAGATCTTTTGGTGTGTTCACCAAGAAATCAAACTCCGAGCTTTTTCCCGAGTCAAGGCTTGAAAGTAAAAATGATTTTTTGCCTTCGAGGTTGATATCATCTGAATATACTACAACCTGTACGTTCTGGACGGTGGTACCTTGGTTTTTTATCGTTGTTTTTATCGAAAAAGGCTCTCCTGAAAATACATTGCTTGGCGCCTGGATGTCAAAACTCAAAATTGGGCTGGACTGGGTATTGAGATTAAATGCATGGGTGAACGTGTTTTTGATTGGATTTGCATCAAAGAGTCCCTTGATGTAATAAGTGACTTGGGCATTTGCAACAAATCCTCCGTTGGGTGTATCGTTCTTTGTCTCTAGTTTAAAATCATTACCAAAAGTAGAATCTTTTGCAAGCTTTGCCAATCTAAAAGTGTTATTTGCAGAGTACAGTTCAGGCGAGGATATTGAAAGAGTGATATTTGATACTTGGTCTGCAGTTGCCTTGATTATCGATGACAAGACAAACTTGTCTCCCTGTCTTACCACGTCTGGATACTCTAAAGTGACTTGCAGATTTGGATCAAGCATGTTTGACTGTAATGCGTATGCAGGTATGCACATGCTCAAAACTAGTAGTGAAAAGACTAGGCTGGAAACATTCCTAAACACTGACAAGTTTCATCAGAAATGGATTGTGGCATTTGGACTATTATTGATATGTTTTCGCTCCATTCTCTACATTTGGGTTAATTTCTTATCTGTGAGGTGATGTCTATTGATTTTTTCAATCACTCTGATCTAGGTCTGATAAAAAGACAATGTTCTAGTGAGTTGACCAAGTTTATCACCTATTTGCATCTTTGATGGTTTATCTATTCGGTTTTGGTACCATGATATCATGAAAGCCAAGTTCAAGACCACGTGTTCAGAGTGCAACGCACCAATCAAGTCAGGCGAGGAGATTGCAAAAAATCCTGCAGGAAAATGGGTCCACAAGTATTGTGCACCAAGCTCTGAAGAATTACCCTGAGTTTTTGCCTAGTCTTTTTGAAATGTATTCTGCTGCCTTTACAGCATTTTCCTCTGGGGATAATGTGGTATCTACTGTAATGTGGTCTACCTTTACAGGCTCGCGTATACCTTTCATTTTTTGATACACTTGTATGGTTGCATCAGAGTAGTCGTTTTTGCGAGACCCCAGCCTTGAAATGGCGATATCTTCTGGACAAGAGCACTCTATTATCTGAAACTGTCTGTCGTCTAGCCCTAGTTTCTTTTTTACCTCCATTCTAGAATCTTCTCTATTAAATGTGGCATCTAGTATGCAGTTTGCACCTGTGTCATTGAGGTATTTTGCAGTGATGATCATCACATCATAAACTAACTTTAGCTCAGGCACAGAATATGTTGGAATGGGAAACAATTCCTTTCGAATTTTATCTGAAGACAAGACAATGGCATTAATCCTTGGTGCAAGATTTTTTGCAAGTGTGCTTTTTCCAACTCCTGGCAGACCACATATAATAACTATCAATTGTATTTTACCAAATATCTGATTTGTTTGTAGATATTTATCTGATGTTTTAAAAATATAAAAGAAAAATGGTGTTAACCCAAAGCCCTTGAATGCTTGTGGGTGTGGGGTCTCTCTCCTGGAAACTTTCTTCGCATGTGGCCTGATGGTCTTGAATATAATAATTCCAAAAACCATGCCTCGTGTTCTATCTCCTCTCTGAGGATATCTTTTGCAACATCATATGTTGCAGGGTCCTTTCCATGTGTCATATTGCACACCTTGTTCCAGTTGACTATGGCACCTTGTTCTGCCTTGAGACATTTTTCTAAAATTGCCTTGGTGTCTATTGGGTTTGTTGGAAGCTGCAAAAATTCACAGCCTGACATCTTGATGAAATCTTGAGCATCAAGTGGTAATTTTCCGCCAAGCTCATAGATTCTTGACAAGCAAGACTCAAAGTGACTTAGGTCTTCTAATCTTGCATCCTCAATTACTCCCTTTAATGCCTCTCCCTCCATTCCGACACAGTGGGCTCTTAGATTTGTGAAGTAATAGTATGCCGTAAACTCTACTGATGCATTGTAAACTAGGGCTTTTATCAGCTCATTTACATTTACACCATTTTGTTCTAGGACTTTTACTCCTACTACGTTAGGTTCTTTAACCATGACTTGAGTCAAAGTCTGTTTCAGATATAAGCAAATCGATGGTTATGTCATCAAGACTTATATCGTTAGTACACTAATGATTAGTACTCTAGGCATGATTAAATATGATTTTGAGAACAGCATGGGGTTTGTCGTAAACATGACTGCCAAGGCATTTCAGAGATCCTTTGATATTGAGCTTCGAAAAAATGCAGGCGTCTCTCTAAGCCAATGGCGTGTAGTTGGAGCACTTGTGATGCAGCCAGGTCTTACACAAAAGGAGATTGCTGACAAGGTGGGAATTGAAGGGGCTACACTTGTTCCAATACTTGACAGGATGGAAAAAGAAGGATTGCTAAAAAGAAAACCTGATTCTAGTGACAGGCGAGTAAACCGAATTTATCTTACACAAAAGGCTGACTCTCTATGGGAATCTATGATGGAGTGTGCTCTAAGGATAAGAAAGTCTTCTGCCAAAAATATTTCTGAAAGTGATATCCAGACAACTCTTGAAACGCTTCGAAAAATATCGCAGAACTTGACATCATTTTCTGAGCTTGACAAGACTATTGTCCATGTAAAAAAGATAAACAGGATGACCTAAAATGAAAGTTTCAAAGTCAAGTGACAACGGACTACAGGAAAAAATTTCTCCTGCTGCATGGAAGACACTTGCAATTCTTAGCTTGATTGCTACCATGGTAATGTATGCTGAGACCATGCTGGTTCCTGCAATTCCTGATCTGATAAAAGATTTTCACATATCGTATGGCACGTCGTCATGGATTCTAACTGCATATCTAATTGCCGGTGCAATCATGACCCCCATTACTGGCAAGCTCTCAGACATCTATGGGCGCAAAAAGATGCTTCTTGTAGTGATGGGAATCTATGCAATTGGTGTTTCCCTTGGTGGATTTGTCACCGACATCTACCAAATGCTTGCAATTCGTATAATCCAGGGAATTGGCATGTCTATGTTTCCTATTGCTTTTGGCATAATCCGTGAGATGTTTCCTAGAAGCAAGCTTGCAATAGGGCAGGGAATCATATCATCCATGTTTGCAACAGGTGCTGTCATTGGCCTTGTTGCAGGTGGACACTTGATACAAAACTATGGCTGGAATGCTACATTTTTCTCAATAATTCCTGTTGTCATTCTATTGCTTGGTATTATTGCACGCTTTGTACACGTTGACGAGTCCCATCTGAAAGAACAGCTCAATGGAAGTCCAAAAAACAAGATAGACATCCAAGGTGCAATCACGCTGACAGTTTCCATCGGTGCGTTTTTGATGGCACTGACAATGATGGAAACTGGAGATGACGCTAATTCATTTTCTGTGATGGGTCTTGTAGTGATTGGAATTATATACTTGATACTTTTTACAATCATCGAAAAAAGATCAAGCTCACCGCTTGTCAGTATGAAAGTTCTCACAAATAAAATAATTCTGCCATCTAATATCCTAGTAATGATTGTTGGACTGTCAATGTTTATGGTATTTCAAACAATACCTGTTCTTGTTCGTAGTCCATCACCATTGGGATTTGGCGAAGATCCTCTTATGACTAGCAACATCCAGCTTCCATTTGCCTTGGTCTTGCTAATCTTTGGGCCGACATCAGGTTTTATCATATCAAAACTTGGTTCTACAAAACCAATAATTGCTGGAAGCATAATCAGCACAATTGGGTTTGCAGATCTCTACCTGAATCACTCTACAGGACTTTTAGTCTCTATCAACCTTGCAATATTGTCAACTGGGCTGTCGCTGACAAATGTAGGTGCGATGAATGTCATCATGCTATCTACTCCGAAACAGGATATTGGGGTATCACTTGGGATGAGCACGTTGATACGAATAGTTGGCGCCTCTATTGGTCCTGCAATGGCTGCAATGTACATGCAGACTCACAAGACAATGCTTGCCGGAGCTGCAGGATCCTTTCCTAATGCAGATTCGTATAATCTGATATTTCTTACTGCCACTTTGATATCATGTGTCTCAATAGGGCTCTCAATTATCTTGAAACGGCAACTGGGCAAATCTCCAATCGTAAACTAGCACTATACTAGTAGTGAAATACTGTATCCCCGATAGTCTTCTTCCAGTCTGCCCGTATTCCTGGCTTGCCCTTGAGTTTTTCTACATAGTTAAAGGCAGACAGTCCTGCAGTTGCACCACCAGAACACGCTGCTATGATCTGCTTGTATGGAATGCTTGATGCATCACCTGCTGCAAATATTGCAGGGTGCGAAGTCTTACCATCTGCAGTGATTTCAATCTCACTCTTGCTGTTTATCTTTACCAAATGTTTTATGAAATCAAGATTGATCTTGGAGCCCATCTCTATGAAAAGCCCGTCCACGTTTACAACTTTTTCTTGTCCGGAGTTGTTTACTATGGTAATTGACTGGAGGTTGTTTGTCCCAGAGATAGCCTTGACAGAAGACTGAGGAACAAGCTCAATGTTTTCTTTCTTTTCAATTGATGCAATCATTTCCTTGTCTCCGCCCAATGCACCTCCCTTGTAGATTAAATAAATTTTTGATGCCATCCTTGAAAGCAAGATGCCTGATTCTAAAAGATATGCACCAACACCAATCACGGCAGTTGTTCTTCCCTGATAAAACGGTGCATCACACTTAGTGCAATAATGTACTCCCTTGTTTACAAAGTTGGATTCGTTTTCTACTCCTAGGTTGTTTGGAACTTTGCCTGGTGCAACAACTAGGGCTTTGGTCTTGTACTCTGAACGTATTGTCTTGACACTCAGTCCAGATTCTGTCTCTTCGACTTTTTCTACTGTGTCATAGATCATCTCTCCGCCAAACATTAGAAACTGGTTTTCAAGTGTCTTTGCAAGTAATGGCCCGCTTGACATTATTGTTCCAGGATAATTCTCAAGTTTTGGGATTAGGTTTAGCTGTCCACCGAGGTCTTTTGAAATTAGCAGACATGAAACTCTTTGTCTAGCTATGAATATTCCAGCTGAAAGTCCAGCAGGTCCACCTCCAATGATGATTACCTCATACTCTTGGGCCATTCTAGTTTACAGCAATAAGTGATGTGATGTTGTTTATTCCGTCAATTTTGTGTAAATCTACATCAATTGCTGTCTTGATGTCCTGCATGCTGTTTGACTCTAGAATTACCAAAACATCGTATATTCCATAAATTGTCTTTACTGCTTTAGCTATTGGGATTTTTTTTGCAGTCTCGATTATGTTTTGCTGTTGTTTGTAATCGACATTTAATAAGACAAATGCCTCATTCACAGGCTTGTATGATTTTCATATGATAAAAGGATTGTCTAGTTGTAGTGATATGATCAGGTTGTGATATTTTTTGCATTGATAATGTCTTTTAGGGACTCGAGTTCTTTTTTGGTGTTCTCATACTCTTCCTTTGTTCTTGCCAGTGCGACTTTTACTATTTCGAGTTCCTTCTTGGTATCCTCATACTTTGCATTTATTGCAGCAGCAACTGCGCCTGCTGCCTCTACAATTTTCTTGGTATCGTTGCTTCTTCCAACTGTTGCAAGCTCTGTTTCAATAAACTCCAACTCTTTTTTGGACAGGAAAATTTCTTTTTTCTTTATTTCGTGTTGAGACTTTAACGATTCAATCTCTCGCTCTTCATTCTCTCTTGAAGATGATATCTTTTCTAGTTCTTCTCTTGCTAAATTTATGCTAGACTTTAGAGATTCAAGTTCTGTTACTGTAGATCCCTTTTCATAGTTTATTCTTGACAACTCTTCTTTTACATCATTTATCTGCCGTCTTGTCTGTTCCACCTCTGTCTTGGAATATTGTGACCTGACAAGTTCTAGTTCCTCTTTTGCAGATTTTATCTGGCTTAAAATCAAATCTCGCTCTGTTTTGATTGATTGGATCTCTTCTCTTGCAGACTTGACCTCCCCGCGTATAGTGTTTGTCTCCAGTGTCACTGCATCAAGTTCTGCCTTTGCCTTTTCAAGTTCATGAGAGTATGATTCAAGCATCACTGCGGTATCTTGGATCTCTTTTTTCAGGTCTGTTATCTCTTGTGTGTTTTCTTCTCTTGGGGGTGAGATTGTCTCATCTTGCTTTGTATCCTCTACGTGTTCCCTCTTTGCGCGTCCAAAAAGTCCCATGGATAGAACTTTGGTACTAGGTAAGAAAAGTATTCCTTTTGGGTGTGGCCTAAAACTATCTTCGTTTTTTTAGAAATGCAATGTAAAAGCCTATTCCGCCCAAGACAAAACCAAGTATTATGAGGACCATACCTCCTATCAAGTCCTTTGTATAGTATCTTGGAACAAAAAAGAAGATCAGTATTCCAATTGCAATCAGTATCACTCCACTGCCCTTTGGTCTATTGTGTTCACTATGTGCCATATCTTACAGGTATTCTGAAATTGAAGAAGATATCTTCTTTCTTCCTATGTCTATTATCAACGGTCCAATCTTTGGGCCCCTATCTGATGCCAATATGATTTGGTATAGCATCTTGAACAGATCCTTTGGCTGCATTCCATTATCTTTTGCAATCTGGTAAATTGTATTTTGCAAATCTATAGGTTCTTGGTCTGATGACAAGATGTTTACCAATTGACCAAGCACTTGTTTTGAAATGTCATCTAGTTGGATCTCAACCTTTGTCGGATTGTCATAGTCGTCAGCATAGTTTCCTGCAAGTGTGATGAGCTCCTCTATTTCTGGGCTTGATTCTTTTATTGTGCCGTACTCTAACAGTTTTTTTGTAACAAGGGGAATTCTGTTTTCTCGAAATATCTTACACAACTGGATTAGCAATCGATAGTTGACATATGACCTCTGGGTCTTGGGGGGATTTAGCAAATTGACATACTCGTACAGTCCCTTTGATCTTATTGCCTTGGTTTCATTGTCAAGTTTTATCTTTCCAAAATAGATGTTCTCAAGCTCATTGTATTCGTCCATCAGTGCTGGAATGTCATCAATTCCTACTTCACGTGCACCTGTGATTCTCTTGTAGAGCAAAAGAAGAATTGTTTTCGGGGTACCATATCGGAGCCAGGCTTGTGACGTCAGCACATTTCCAAGTGATTTTGATATCTTTTTTCCTCCCTTGTCAAGGAACATTTCATATTTTACATGAGTGGGTGCTGGAAAACCCAAGATCTCTTCTGAGACCCAGTCATTTACCTTGACTGAATCCATAATGTCCTTACCATATGCCTCAAACCTAATGTCAAATGCACTCCATCTTGCTGCAAACTCTACCTTCCATGGTAGCTTACCTAGATCCTTTGTGATGTCCGCAATGCCTTCATGACCACATCCCTTCAATGGTTTTGAACCAATTGTTGTATCTGCACACCTGTACTTGATCTTTTTTTCATCTGCAAGGTATTCGTATGCAATTGCAGTGTACAGTCTTCCGCAGTTTACACAGACTGGAAAATATGGCAGAGCTTCCTGGTATTTTTCCTGGCCCACCATATCTGCAATTTTTTCGCCAATTTTTTTACTGTTTATTAAAATTGTATGAATCTGGTCCTTTAACAATCCGTTTTTGTAAGTGTCAACACCGCGCTGGAACTTGTACTTGATTCCAAGCTTGTCAAGACCGTCAAGCAAAATACTGCTCATGTGTAACCCATACGAGTCATGGCACCCAAACGGGTCTGGGATAAAAGAGACTGGTTTTCCAATGTGTTCTTTTAGTGATTCTGGCAAGCCTTCTGGAATCTTACGCAGGCCGTCAAGATCATCAGAATATGCAATCAATTCGGACTTGTATCCAAAGTTTTCAAGGGCAAGTTTTACTCCATATGCCCTAACTGCGTCACCAAGGCTTCCGATGTGAGGTATTCCTGATGCGCCAAGGCCACTCTCAACTCTAATTAGTTCTGTCTTTCTTCCAAGTGATTTTTCTCTTTGCAGCAATTCGTCTGCAAGTTTGTCAATCCATGTACCCCTGCCAATTATCTGCTGCTCTTCTTCCATTATCTCAAATCCTTTGACATGTATGGACCAAGCTGGGTGTAACCAAGTTTTCTATAATATTCTCTTGTACCAACTGCGCTTATCACTAGCAACCTCTTTGAATCAAACTCTTCCATTGAAATCTTTTCTGCTTCGCTCATCAGGTTCTTTCCCAATCCTGAATGCTGTATTGTATCATGTTCTCTTTCTCCAATCTTCAATGATCTTCCATACACATGGAGCTCCCTTACTATGCATGTATTTGACGTAACCTCGCTTCTGTGTGCCATGTTGCTTGGCCTTCTTAGTCTCAAAAATCCGAATATCTTGTCGTGGGAATCGTCATATGACAAGAATACTTCATTTCCATCTGACGAATCATAATTTTCCCTGTGCATTTTTATGTCATCCATGTTTATTGTGCCCTCTGAGAGTCCTGCCTCTCTGCACCTGATGCACTTGCAGGAGATGTTTTGTTTTTTTAGATTCTGTTGCACTATCTGTCGTAGGTTTCCAAGTTTTGGTCCTGCAATTATCTGGTCTGATGAAATCTCTCTTTGGACCCTCATTATTCTTGCCCACCTTGGAATGATTTTTTTTATCTCTGTGAGTACTCGAACCATTTCATCGTCTGAATATGGAGTAAAGTTTCCCTCTTTGTATGTTGCATAAAGTGGAGTGTCTTCAAGCACAAGGGTCGGGTAGATCTTTAGCATATCTGGCCTTAGCTGGGGGTCGGAAAATAATTTCTTGAAATCTGCAATGTCCTCATCTGGGGTCATAGACGGAAGGCCTGGCATCATGTGTGCCACTATTTTGTATCCTGCATCCTTTGATATCTCAAATGATTCTGTAACATTTTTGTACGTATGTCCCCTGTTTACAAGTTCGTACACCTTTTCATGTAAACTCTGTACTCCTATCTCTACTCGTGTTACTCCATATTCTAGCATCCAGTCTACGTGTTCTTTTTTGCAATAATCTGGCTTGGTCTCTATTGTAAATCCGACATTTCTGAAATTTGCCTTTTCATTATTTTTCTTGGCTGCCTCTAAATCTTGAGAGTCAAATCCGTTTAGAGAATCATAGCATGATTTTATAAAATCAGTCTGGTAACTGCGCGGCATGAAAAGAAATGTTCCACCTACTATGACAAGTTCTAGTTTTGTGCTGTCGTGACCATATGCAATTAGGTGCTCAAGCTTGTCGAGGATCTGTTTTTTTGGGTCATAGCTGTTTACAATTGCATTCTGTGTTGATGGTTCCCGTCCTGTGTAACTGTTTGGGGAATTGTACTCTATTCCGCCTGGACAATAGCTGCATCTTCCATGCGGACATGCATAAGGTTTTGGCATGAGTGCAATTACTGCAACACCTGATGCTGTCTTGACAGGCTTTCTTACAAGTGCCTTTTGCAGTTTTATGTAATCTTGACCTGCAACGGATGCAAGGATTTCATAATTTCTTGGAATTCTTTCTAAAGAATATTTTATGCAAATTCGCTTGACTTCTTTTTTTACATCCTTGTCGGTAGGATTAGAAATTGAAAGAAGGTTGTTGCAGATCTCTTTACATGCATCCTCAAATGTTACTCCAGCTCTTTGCACGCCTTGTTAGAATTAATTTGGGTATTAAATCCTAATCTAGGGTTGACTTGCCAAATATCATGCTATTCTTAGCTTGTTGATGTAGACACCTTTTTTGTCTATGGTTTTACCAATCTGCCTGCTTTCAAATCCATGTTTTTTGAATATTTTACCAATGTGTACTGCCTCATCCTTTGGTGCAATCAGGCAAAATCCTATTCCCATGTTAAATGTCTTGTACATTTCTTCTTTTTCCACGCCCTGGTCCTCAATTGCCTGAAATATTTGTGGTGTAGTGGGCAAGTTATCTAAGATAAATCCAGTTTTTTTTAGCCTCAAAAGTTTGGTAAAAGAGCCGCCTGTTATGTGAGCTAGTCCGTGAATATTGCATTCCTTGATTGCCTGCAGAACTGGCTTGACATAGATCTCTGTTGGTGCTAAAAGCGCATCCCCTAAAACTCCAATGCCCTTTATTTTATCATGTATGGAATGCTTTGAAAGGAGAGCCTTGCGTGCAAGTGAGTATCCATTTGAGTGCAGTCCACTACTGTTTATTCCCATGATTACATCTCCTGTCCTAATTTTATTTCCAAGAACCATATCGCCTTTATTGAGAATTCCTACCACCATTCCTGCAAGATCAAAAGAGAAATTTTTTCCCGCTATTAAATCTGGAAGTATTGCAGTCTCTCCACCCACTATTGGAACTTGGGCCTCTTTTGCACCCTTTACCAGTCCGCGAACTATCTGGTTGAATATTTTTTGGTCATTTCTGTTTGCTGCAATATAATCTACAAAAGATATGGGAACTGCACCGGTGCAAATGATATCGTTAACATTCATTGCAACACAGTCTATTCCTACAGTGTCGTATTTTTTCATCATCTGTGCAATCATCACCTTTGTTCCAACTCCATCTGTATGGGTTGCAAGTAATGTACCACCCGGTATCTCTACAATTCCTGCATAATGGCCAAATCCTGACATTGTCTTTGCTCTCTTTTGCAACTTGTGAGTTGATGCAATTAGATTTCCAATGCTTTGCTGGCTCTGCTTTATCTTTTTGATGTCAACTCCAGCATCCTTGTAGGTGATTGCCAATGGTTTTGCTCTATCTGATTGGAATAAAAGAATTATGAAATCAGTTGCTTTTTTGCATGAACAAATCCAGCATAGTTCTTCCCTTGTCTGTTATGGAATAGACCATGTTTGATCCTTTGGGATCTTTTCTGATGAAATTGTATGACACACACAGATGCAAATAGTTCAAAAAAGACCGCTTCATACGTATGTTTGATTTTACATATAGGTCTGAAAATGTCATTGGACTGCATCTGAGTTGGTAGAGCAGCTTTAGGATGGATATTGTGCTAAAGTCTCTTGCCCTTGTCTTGACTGCATCAAGCACTTGTTCATCTCGCTTTATGATAAAGTCGGCAAAGTGATCTGCCACTTCTACTGATATGTATGTCATTCTTGACTTCATGTTACGGTACTTATACCGTACTATACCTTATTAATTCTAGCTGAGTGAATTTTTTGAGCTTGGCACTAGCTTTTTTGAACAAATTCAATTTGTTTTTATTCTAGGCACATCCAGTTTCTGCATGCATAGCGCATTTGTTTTGATAAATGCAGAACTTGGAAAAGAACTTCACATTGTGGACGAGATAAAAAAAATTCCGTATGTAAAAGAAGTGTATCCGGTGTATGGTGTATATGATGTGTTAATGGTGCTCGAGTCTGATTCTATGGAATCCTTGAGAGAGGCAATAACAACGCAGGTACGAAAACTAGATGGAATAAAATCAACCCTTACCATGATCATAGTCAAAGACTAGATCTGTATTGTCATCGTCACAAATAATAGCACAAGATTTGCAAGAGTAATAACTTGGCAGGCAATATACTACTTTTGCTTGGTTGGCTTGGGGAGCTTGTCTTTGCAAGTTGGATGTTGTCTGACGGAGCAGAGCACCTTGCGGAGAGATGGGGCGGAAGATTTGTTGGAAGGACATTGCTTAGTATTGCAACAACATTGCCTGAGATAGGGATTGTTGTTGCCGCTGCAAAGGATGGCTCATACGGTACTGCCATTGGCTCTGCACTTGGAAGTAACTTGTTCATGATGACACTTGGACTTGCAGTGATGTTAATAATTGCAACAACTCGGCTTTCAAAGGCTCCGCAAAAATTTGTTGATGTAAAAGAATTTGGGCTTGACAAAATTTTTCTTGTAATAACAGCCGTTGCGGGTGCCGTTCTGTTTATTGACGGATATGACGTTCTTGATGGCATACTATTCACTGGACTGTTTGTAGTGTATCTTGTGTTTGCTTTCCGTGAGATGAAGAGGGAAAAGAGACAAGTTCCGCTTGAAAAAGACTTGCATGAGGATGAAATCCAGACAAAACCCAAAAAACATTTTGCACGGGCAATGGTCCTTTTTGTTGCAGGCACCATTGGGATATTTGTAGGAGCAGAACCATTTGTACATGCACTTGAAGGCGTTTCAGTCGACCTTGGCGTCTCTGTTGTAATGCTTGCAGTGATAGTCAGTCCCATTGCAGGTGAGATGCCCGAAAAAATATCTATGATATTGCTTGCAAGAAAGGGTGCACATGGGGCATCCATTGCAGTTGCAAATGTGCTTGGCTCCAAGATTCTAAACAATACTCTGCTTCTCTCTGTTGCAATATTTGCTGCAATGAGCTACCAAGGTCTTCATGCAAAGATTGCAAACACGTCAATACTTGAAAACCAGATGATACTTGTTACGGCGATTACGATTATTGCGCTGATCCCCATGTTCAAAAATAAGCTTGGGTTAAAGTCTGGCGTGATGTTGCTTGTATTGTATGCTATAGGGATTGGCATGCAGTTTATTCTGCCTGATCTTTAGAGCGGAGAGATTTTGATTTTTCCCACCTTGACAGTGGGTGTTATGGAAGGAATGGAACCCCACTGGAGAATGTTTTTTGAATCATTTCCTACGGATGATATGTTTTTCAATAATGTCTTGAGGTTGTGAACTATTCTGACAGACCCACCAGGGCTTGTCTTTCCATTTTCAATTATCTTGATTCCGCTTCTTGCAGTACATGAAAAATCTCCCTGCTCTGGATTTACTGGATATGTGTACCACAGCCTGCCAACTAGAATGCCTTTTTTTGTATCTTTTATGATTTCTTCTTTTGAAACATTTCCATCTATTACTTTGATGTTGTGGGGTAAGGGGATAGGCAAGGGCTGGGCTTGCCTTCCCATTGGGGAGCCTAACCTTGTGGCATTTCCACTAGAACTGATTCCATTCTTGAATGCCTCAAAAGAGTCTGAGTAAAGGCCTGAGAGAATTCCTGATTTTATCAAAGATTGGGGAGTGGTTGCGGTCCCCTCATCGTCAAATGACTTGCTACCAATTCCGTCAGGGCTATGTGGATCATCTATGAGAGTGAAATTTTCAGTTGAGATGCTCTCTCCTATCTTATCTGCAAAACAACTTCGTTTCTCAGAATATGTCTTTAGGTTAAAGTTTGCAGAAAATACAAACGCCAACAATTCTCCAAATGCAAAAGGCTCAAAAATTATGTCATATAAATCGGGCTCGATTTTTTTTGGACCTATAGAACTCGTACACATTTCTAAAGCATCACTACCGACCTTATGTGCAGAAAAGCCACCAAGTGTTCTTGCACAGGATGCACCTATGCCGCTTACAGGCAAGCCTCCTGTATTGGAGTCTGTGTTTATTGTTGCTGATATGAAGGTAGAGTCATCTGAGCAGTCAACCCCGTTTGTGTTCATTAAATGAAATTTTTCTGAAACAATATTGAGTGAGCCTGAAATGCGGATTATGTCCTTGTGGGTTGAAGAGTTTATCATTTCATTTGCAATGTCTACTGCAAGAGATCCTGAGATGTTTTCAAGTCTTGGGTCATGTGTCTTACTTACTGGTGTAAACTTGGATGGATATGGAAGTGTCTTCCAAAAGTTTTTTGGTTTTGCAAATGGTCTTGTCTCCAAGATCTTCTCCAAGAAATTTTTTTCATTGACTGATGCTCTGCCGGAAATTATCTTTTTTTCGTCTATGATGCGTACTGCAACAGACTCTTCCTGGTTTTGTTTTATCTCTACAATCTCTGAATCTGTTATTCTTACTGTTATGATCTTTTTTTGTATGGATGCTACCTCACATTCATCCAAGCGCAGGGCTCTTGACTTTGCAAGTATGTCGTCACAGTATGACAACTAGCGTCGCCTGTTGTTCTTATACCTATATCCGTCAAGCTTTATCAATTCGTGATATGAGCCAAATTGAGATGTGTTTTGAACCTCATCCAGTGGATCTATGCCTTCATCTGAGGCAAATGTCTTGATTATTCTGTAAGACGTTGCCCTCTGGGCTGGAATCTTTCCTGCTTGTCGTATTAGCTGCCTGATGTCCTTTGGTTTGAGAAGCTGACCGTGCGCTGCACCTGCTGCAGTAGAGATACTCTCGTTAATCAAAGTACCACCAAAATCATTTGCCCCCCATGATAACAACAATTGTGCCATGCCTGCTCCTTCCTTTACCCATGATGTCTGGATATTGTTGATGTAATTGTTGAACATGATTCTGGACACTGCATGCATCAACAAGACATCTTTACCATCCGCACCGTTTCGTATGTTGTGGTGCAAGTTCTCCTTGTACATTGGAGCTTCGGTGTGGATGAAATTTAAAGGAACAAATTCTGTAAACCCTCCAGTCTCTTTTTGAATGTCACGAATAAGCGCCATGTGCTTTGCTCTGTCCTCTGGTGATTCAAGATGTCCAAACATTATGGTTGAAGTAGATGGTATTCCTACCTTGTGTGCAGTCTTGATAATCTCTATCCATTTGCTTACACTTATTCTTCCTGGGGAGATCTTGTCACGCATGGCCTGGTCTAAAATTTCTGCTGCAGTTCCTGGCAGGGAGTTGACACCTGCATCCTTGAGTCTTTGCAAATATTCTTTTATTGATACATTAGATCTTGTGGCACCATAGAGGACCTCTTCGGGTGAAAACCCATGGATGTGAATGTCGCCGACCTGGCTCTTAATTGCCCTGCAGATGTTCTCGTATGTGTTTGCGTCCATGTCTGGAGGAAGTCCTGCTTGGACACAGACCTCTGTTGCGCCAAGTGTTCGCGCCTCCTTTGCACGTCTTACTATTTCATCTATTGGCAAAAAGTATCCTTCCTCTTCACGAAAATCCCTACTAAATGCACAAAAGCCGCATTGCTTTATGCAGACATTGGTAAAATTGATGTTTCGATTAACTACATATGTTACGATGTCTCCAACTCGTCTTTTTCTGAGCTC
Source organism: Nitrososphaerota archaeon (assembly GCA_028867275.1). GTDB lineage: Archaea > Thermoproteota > Nitrososphaeria > Nitrososphaerales > Nitrosopumilaceae > Nitrosotalea. The sequence goes on along the minus strand of JAGWGU010000009.1, from coordinate 10,505 downwards.
ATCTGCAACCATTCCTACCAAGTGAAAGTCAAGCCCTTTTGCATGGAACAATCTTGTTGCCTCGTCAACTGAAATCTCTTTTTCATCCAGTGCACGATTTAGAGTATCTGATATCAGCGGATCAGAATTTCTCACAAGTCGTTCTAGTAAGGACATGTTCATTTTGCATACTCCACACTTACTAGATTTTCTGAATCTGAAATCTCAGACATTTTTGAAACCAGATCAGGGTTTACCATGTGAAAAAATTCTGGATAGACAGGGAATCTTGCCCTTAGGTGAAATCCTGCATCGATACAGTTTGTATTTACATCATTGATCTGTGGCCATGGAAATTCTGGATTTACATAATCAAGGGTTATTGGAGATATACCACCCCAGTCGTTTATCCCAGATGATAAAAATGACGAGTATGATCCTGGAGAAAGATTTGGTGGTATCTGGATATTCATGTCAGGCAAAATTATTCTGGTTAATGCAACAAGTATCTTGAAATATCTTTCTTGCGGGGAATGACTTGTTTTCATTGGGGTATCTATCTTTGGCTGAAAGTTTTGTAAAATTATCTCTTGAATATTTTGATATCTGTCATGAATTTCTTTTATCGCATAAATTGAATCAATCAATTCCTGTGGACTCTCTCCAATTCCCACTAGCAGTCCTGTAGTCATTGGTATCTTTAGCTCGCCTGCATTTTGGAGAACTTTGATTCTTGCCTTGGGGTTTTTGCTTGGAGCAAACTGATGCGGCATGCCTTCTTTTGAAAGACGTTCACTTGCATTCTCTAGCATTATGCCTAGGCTCACGTTTGTATCCTTTAGTTGTCGCATCTCATCTTTTGTAAGATTTCCAGCATTGGTGTGCGGGAACAGCCCAGCTCTGAGTGCAATCTCTGATGCCTCGGCTAGGTATTCTGCAGTACTTGAAAATCCGTTTTCTTTGAGCCATGTTCTTGCCTCTGGGTACTTTTGCTCTGGTCTCTCACCTGTTACAAACAATGCCTCGGTGCAGTTGTGCTTTTTTGCTACATCTGCAAGTGTCATGATGTCTTTTTTTGACAACATTGAAACTTTGGCTTGGCCTGGCTCTGACTTGTAAGTGCAATACGAGCATGTATCTCGGCAAAGGTTGATCAGGTTGAAAAAGACTTTTCTTGAATATGTCACCCTGATGCCCTTGTTTTTGGTTCTCAAAAACTGGGATACTTTGTAAAGCTCTGTTGGGTCCCTCTCTGCATCTTGGTAAATGTTGCAAGCATCATCTTTTGATGGAGTCCTCCCATCTACTAGACTGTTTAACAGCTCGGAACTGAGGATTAGCTTGCTCAACTAGTCATGATAGCTTTGGCAGTTGTATTTATCCTTAGATAGTGTGACATTTAACTGGCCAAAAAATGCCAGACGTGGCAAATACTGCCAAAAATTGGTATTTTCATTTTGTCCCTTATGTTAAAACTGCATCTGGCTTTACTTTTTTCCACATCCATCCAAGTATGATGCCATTTGAAATCCAGTATGCTGTCATGGTTGAAGCAGATATTATCCGAAATCCGTTTACAAGATCCATCGAAGTATTGATTGGATCTGGGTTTGCCGGCATTACCACAAATGTTATTCCCATGAACCCTATATATCCTACAAAGGCAAGAAACTTTTTGTTTCTCATCTTTTTGTAAAGCATTGAAAAGCCAATTGCGCCAAATCCTGATAGCGCAACAAACAATGCATAAGTTGTGGCCCTGAAAGTTATGGTATCAGGATCTCCAACTGTAGGTGGGTTTGCGGGGTATTTCAAAAATGGTATGAAATACAGTACTGCCCACATTATGACTGCAAGTATGAGGGCTTTTTTGATGTCACTGTTACCTGGAAGTGACTTTTTTGAATATGCAAATACAAGACCAAACAATGCTCCTGTAGAGGCACCAAGCATTGCTCCTGCAACTATGGAGCCTTGTTTTTGCCATATTCTGTAATCGCTAAACTGTTTCCAAAACTGTGGGGTGTCTTTTGCTTGTCCTTCTGCAAACATGCGCTGGTTCTCAATTCCTATTGCATTGTCTAGATATGGTTCTACAACAACAATGTTGAGCATACCGTGGACAAGTCCTGCTAGAATGCCTGCTGATATCACAATGATAATAAAAGAGAGTACCTTCATGTTTTTCTCACCCCATGTCTGAAAGATTTGTATTTAAGTTGTTGGAGGGTTTATCCAAGTAAAACCATATTTTGGTTTTCTAAAATTTAAAAACTAGTTTTGGATGTGCGACAAAATTTTGTTGATTTTATTTTATCATTATATTCTATGTTACTAGAACTAGAATTTGTTTTAAAAAATAATTTCTCTCTGACAAATTAAATACTGTTGATTAGCTTGCCCTAATCATGCAAACAAATACAAATTATTTTATTGTTTGTAACAGCAGCACTAGTTTTGATGCCACTGGGTCAAGTGACAAATGTTTTTGCTGATGAACAAAATAATGTTAAAAATAATTCTTAACAACAAAAATTGCAACACATGCAACAAAATTTTGTACCCTGAATCTGGCTCCCAGAACTGACTTGAGTAATTGCTCAGTCTATAGCCTTGAGGTACATAATACCAACCTATCTTGTGTAACTGTTGATGATGCTGATTTTCAAGAAAGCCACATGAGACATACAATAAATGGATGCATGTATGGTGATCTGCCTGGGCTTACAATGAAAGCAAATCATATGTCCAGTGTATGTTGTGGGTATGGGAACGGAGACCGACCTACACACCCCGCATTGGCATGGGCAGACACTTCTCATGGACTGAATGTGCACTGACATGGTGGAGCTTCTGCCAATGAGTGTGAAGATACTTGACATGTATCCAGATGATGTTTGGTACTTGATTATATCGCTGCCATGTCATGATCATTATCATTATCTCAGCTGGCATGTTGTCTCTGTTTACTGTTCAACCTTACACAACTCAATTTTTAATATCTGACCCTTATTGCCTGCATAGTTTCTGTAAACCTTTGAAGCTCTTCGTAAAAATGTATTCCTTTTTCCGTGATGGCAAAAAAATTGCTTCTCTTGTCTGCCCTTGATTCCATTAACCCAAAGTCTATCAGTTTCTGGCACTTGTCTGTTGCTGTATAGTGTGACAGATTTGCTCTTCTTGCTATGGTTGTAATTATTGTTCCTTGTCTACCATAGTCCATTGTAACCTGTAATATGTCTGAAATCATTCCGAGTTCTGATCGGTATGGCTGCTTTGACATACTCTCAAGTGAAAATCTAGTTAATAAAAAATTGTGACACTTTGTTCCTTAACATTGTTAACTCAGATTTATGATGCCAACTGACATGTGATTTACACCAAATTTAAAATACTAGTTTGCATTTGTGATGTGTGAAATGATTGATGTGGTATCAATACTGAATCATATCCTTACATTTTGTACCGGAACCATTCATATCTAGTTTCATGATATTGTTGTACTATACGAGAAGCATATTTTATAAATTTCTGATTATGCTATGGGGCAGTATAGTTTGCAAATGTACTGGCAACAAATGTCTTTAATGTACTGTTGTCCATACTGAATGCTTTCATGTAGACATTTTCTGGGAAGAGTAGGTATGTGTCATTATTTTGTATCACTGAAACCATTGGTATTACCTGCTGGTCTGTCTTGAAATCCTCTGATGCAATATTGTACAAGTCACATGTCTTCAAGAATCGCATGTACTTGTCACCAAAGTCTACAAAGCAAGTTGTCTCTAGATTCCATTGTGTAACTTTTCCAAGAAATACTGTATAGTTACCAGCCTGTATTGGCAAGCCTGTTATGGTTTTTGTTACCGTAGATACGACTTGCCTTGGGCTTACTGTAAATGTTGAATTTGTAAGACTCTTTGCATAGCCATCCTTTGTTGCGGTCACGTCAACTTCGTATATTCCATGAGTTGAAGGTGTAGCTGATTGGTATCTGAAATTCCCCTTGTCGTCTGTAGTTGTGGTAACTATGATGGTTCCAAACCTTATCAGAACATTTGCATTTGAAATTGCCTTGTAGGCTTGATCCTTTACTGTGCCTATTATTACTGGAAATCCGCCTTCTGTTATTGGGTCCTTTTCTGCCTTGACTGATACTAGCATCTTACTTGATAATGCTGATTCGGAGACCTGGATGTTTGACATTGTGATTGTAAAACCTATCAGTAAAGTGCAAATTGTGAAAATGATGTATTTGTTCAACTTCTGGCACTTTATTTTTTAATTGTTATTTGCTAAAACCTAATTTTTTTCTCTAACAGCTCAAGTAATTGTCAACTAGAATTTTCTTGAATATTTTTGTAAATTTTTCAAGGATTTATTTTTTTACTGGATTTTTTTCTACGTATGACATATGTTGTTATGATAGCTACAAAAATTGCTGCCAGTACTATGTATATTATTGGTGGACTGATGATGGTAGTCTCTATGCCTTCTGGACTATACTGTGGAACTATCCTGTAGATTGTCCCATCAGTTAGAGATGTTACATACAACAACCCGTCAGGCCCTGTCACTACATCGCTGATGCAACCAAATCCTGTTGCAAATACTATCTCACTCATCGAATCTCCAATGTTTGCTTGCTTGTCAGCTAACTGTGGACTGTTAAAGACAAAGCCATCCCTGTTTTGATTTAATTGAAAGCGATAGACATTGCCATTGTTGCAATCTCCTACAAAGACACTATCTTTGTGTTTTCCAAACCCTTGTGGGGATGAAAAAGCAATTCCAGTTGGTGCAACAGGTTTTTGCCAAGTAAATTGAGGATCATGATATGTGTATCCTGGATATCCTGGAAGATCTGCAAGTTGGGTTTTGTTTGCAGGACCCATTATGGCTGCCCATCCACTGTTAAAACCTGGGGGAACGATGTTGACTTCGTCTCCAAAATCTGGACCGTTTTCTGTATCCCATAATTTTCCCGTAACAGGATCAACTGCCAATCCAAAGCTGTTTCTTATTCCTATTGCATAGTATGGGCCTGGTGGGGCAATCCTAAAGATGACTGATGTATCATCAGGTTCTCCTGTTGGCTTGTTTTGTAATTTTCCAAATCTGCCTGCATCTCCTACTACCAAGTATACTGAACCGTTCTTGTCTGTGACCATGGCACCGCCATTATGATACAATCTGGTCTGCGGCAGATCCTTTACCAGGGTCTTGTTGACAAGATGTTCTCCATTCCAGTCATAACTATAAACACGTTTTCCAAGTGGAGGTCCACCCATCTTTGATGACTCTGTGAAATAGAGATAAACCTTGGTTCCAACCGTTGTAATTCCGAGCATTCCCTGTTCTCCACTGCTTGTAACATTTTCCTGCAGTACTGGCTTGTCTTGCAAAACCCAGTTTCTAAACAAGTGCACCTGTCCAGAAACTTTTGATAAAATAAGAATATCATTTCCCTCAAAGGCCATTGTAGTTGGGCTGCAACAAATGCCTGTAATATAATTTTGAATTACAAAACCTGTATCATTCATGACAGGCTCTGCATATGATGGTATCATGACAACACCAAATAATATGAAAACAAAAATTAGCCAAAACTTCAATATTTTTCTAATAAAACGCTATTTAATAAATACAGATAGGAAAACCTCCAATCCATTTTCAAAATGATGTTTCTACAATTTATTTTCTGATCTTTACTGGCTGTATGGTCTTTCTTGCAGTGTGAGTGTTACATCCATGGTTTTGTTGTCTCGAACTATATGCATAATCATGTTATCTCCAGCAGATTTGTAGTCTTGTAAATAATTCAAAAGGTCTTCTAGTTTTGTAACTTGGGTATTGTCTACTCCTATTATGATATCACCACCGAATTTGTATTTGATGCCATCTACTATCTTGGTCTGGTTTGATGCATGCAAACCTGCCTTGGAAGCTGGACTGTCTGATACTATATTTTCAATTAAAAAGCCTGAATGTGCAGGAAGACTCAAGCTGTCTGCCAGGTCTGGGTCGACTGATATGCCTGACACTCCAAGCCATGGGTGCTTGTAATGTCCTGTCTGTATTAAAACTGGCACTATCTTCTTCATTGTATTTGACGGTATGGCAAAACCTACTCCTGAAAACTCTCCGGTCTCGGTTTGAATTGCAGTGTTGATTCCAATTACTTCGCCGTGATTATTCAAAAGTGGCCCACCTGAATTTCCAGGATTTATTGCAGCATCAGTCTGGATCACGTTTGGAATGGAAAATGACTGGAGATTTGGAGGGTTTAGAATTCTGCCCAACTGGCTAACTATTCCTGATGTCATTGATCCACTCAAACCAAATGGGCTGCCAATTGCTGTCACTTGATCACCTATGCGAAGTTTTGACGAATCCCCTAGAGGTAGTGGATGCAGTGCCTGTGGGTCTGCATCTACCTTGATTACTGCCAAGTCTGCAAACCTATCAGTACCACTTACCTTGGCTGAGTAAGATTGACCATCGTGAAATACAACTCTGATCTTTTGATAATCTTCTACAACATGATTGCTTGTAATGATGTGTCCTCCAAGATCATATACAATACCTGAGCCAATTGCTCTGTCCGAAGCATTGTCACCTGTTTTGCGGACTATTATTTGTACAACACCGTCTTGAGATTTGGAAAAAAGATCCGCTAAACTCAGTTGAGATCCTGGACTTGACTGGACAATATTTCCCAAAGTTGAAGTCTGATGTGTGACATCTGTTTTTTGCTGCTCAAATACAAATGCAAATACCAGAATCAATACAACGATTCCATATGCTCCACCTAAAACTGCCGTAGTCTTGTCCAATAATCTGAATCATCCTTGGTTACTGTATAATTCTTACTCACAAGCTAATGGGATTCTGTGCAGTTTCTGATATGGAATATGTTCTTCCTCTCCAAGTCACTGCGTTACTTTTCTTTGCATGTAAAATTCCACTTGCAAATCCTGATACAATCACCGCGCTACCCAGTGGAGTAAACAATGTGTGTCGCAATCCTAGACCCAGTCCTTTCTTTGCATCTATTGTACTTCCAAGATAAACTAGTCCTGATGCAAGTAACGAAGCTCCAAACAAGACTCCAAAGGACGTGGAAGCATTGGCATAAAGTGCTGAGTAGACAAGAACTGGAAATGGCACAAATAACAAGAAGAGCACTGCAAAAAATATCCCGATGGCCATCTTGCTTGACTGGATGTAAAGGGGAATCATAAGTCTCTTGAGGGCATGCCACAATGTGGTCAAATCTCTTGCCCATACCGCCTCAATCAAGTGCTCGCCACGTACCATCTTTAGCTTGAATCCTTGCTCCTTTACTTTTTTGCCAAGTGCCCCATCCTCTACGATCTCACTTTTCACGCTTTCATGTGTCCCTACTACCTCGTACGTTTTTCTTTTTATGATGAAAAAACTTCCAAAAAAATATCCTGTCTTTTTGGAAGGGTCGTTTACTCTCAGTGCCGAAAATCTTGTATGCAAAAATGTCGATAAAACTGGGAGTGTGATCTTTGTCCACCAGTCAAGACAGAGCATTTTTGGAACTGCTGTGAGTGAATCTAGTCCTTCACTTAAAAGATGGTCTACCGAAAGAGAGATTGTCCTTTTTGTGTGAATGGTATCTGCATCAGTAAATAACAATAATTCTCCTGATGATACTTTGAAGCCCTCTATACATGCCCAGTTCTTTCCAATCCATTTCTCTGGTTTGGGTTTTGCTTGTACATGTATAACTTTGGAATTTTTCTTGGCAATTTTTTTAATTATCTCTCCCGTGTTGTCATCTGACATGTCATCAATAGCTATTATTTCATAATTTTCATAGTCTTGCTCCAAAAGGGAATTGATGCATTTTTCAATGAACATCTCTTCGTTTCTTGCAGGTAAAATAACAGAAACCTTTGGTATGTGGTGTGGTCTGGAATTATACTTGTCAAGAAATGGCGAGTCTCTAAATGTGATCCACATTGATTTTATCAAAAATATCCATGCAACAGAAACGCTCAGCAGAATAGCTGCAAGAAGATAGTTTATGATATCAACTAGAAAATACATTTGGCTATCTCTGGGCTTCTTGCTTTATGCTCTCAAGGGCTTGCTCTGAGCCACTCTGTATGTGCTTTTTTATCATTCCCGTAAACATTCCCATCATACCTGCCAGTTTCATGTCCCACAGAACATCTAGTCTTGTTTTATTCTCCATCTGGACAAGTGTGAGAGTCTTTGTTCCTTCAATTACTCCTTTTGTAAACTGGATCTGAATCTTTTCTTTTGGATATAGCGTCACTGTCTGCATGCATTTTGAATCCTTGAAAGCTATGGTAACCTCTCTTGTTATGGTATTTCCATCCTTTGAGATGTTTCTTACCTCTTTTGTTCCCTTCCAGAACTTGGGCTCTGAATCAAGATCAGACACTATGTTCCATACTTTATCAGCTGGCGCGTCAATCTCAATAGATGCCTGAATCTGAACCATGAAAAAGATCTTTATTTCTTCATATTTATGTTGTAACATAAAAGAGTAGATTTTAAAACAAATCCATGTGGTTTCGAAATCAATTTTAATCTCATGATCTGACAATTGTTGTGACTCTAATAACATACGATGATTTTGCCAAGCTGGACATGAGGGTGGCAAAAGTGATCTCAGCTGAGGAAATTCCGGGAAAATCAAAAATTATCAAAGGCACAATTGACCTCGGGGATGAAAAGCGTGATGTCATCATTGGAGGTGCACAATATTACAAGCCTGAAGAACTGGTGGGCAGAACTGTCATAGCCCTTGTAAATCTGGAACCTATAAAAATTGCAGGAATTGAATCTGGTGCAATGCTTTTAGCAGCTGACTCTGATGACAAGCCATTCTGGCTTACTGTCACAGAAGACGTTCCACTTGGTACTGGAATCAAGTGATATGTTTTAAAGATACAATCAGATCTTCAAGTTTCTTGTTACTGTGCTGCGATTAGATATTATCTTTCCGGGGTTTAGAATATTTTCTGGGTCAAACTGTTTTTTGATATTTTTGAAAATGGAATATGTTTTTCTGTCATACTGCATCTTTACAAACTCTGACCTGGCAAGACCATCTCCATGCTCGCCTGTTATGCTTCCACCTATTCCTATTACTCCTGAAAAGAACTCATGTGCAATGTTCTTGATGAGGCGCAAATCCTTTTGTTTGAGAATTGGCCTGATGTGTAGGTTACCGTTTCCCGCATGGCCATAGACTATCGTCTTGAGGCCGTACTTTTTTGCAATCATGTCAAGCATCTTCAATAGAAGAGGTAATCTTCTTACTGGAACCACTGCATCTTCTATAAGGGTGGGCATCGTCTCGTTTTTTGCTATGCTTCTTAGGCTGTATGCCAAGGCAGAATTTCTAAAACTCCACAATTTTTTGATTTTTTCTATGTCCGATTCTGTCTTGATGATTTTGCCTGATATGGTTTTGTGAATCTGCTTTCTGTTTGCTTGTATTGTGTTATCATACTCTACAAAAAGAAGACAGCCTGTTTTTGGCACGTTTATCTTGATGTGTTTTATTATGTTGCTGTCTACAATCTCAACAGCTGATGGTCTTGATTTTATTATCTCTGGAACATCTCTTACTGCATCTGGTAGTGTCTTGTAATGTATTATGCACAGAAATACATTTTTTGGCAATTCATATGTCCTAAGTTTTGCAGAAGTTATTATGCCAAGTGTGCCTTCAGAGCCTGCAATTAATTTGTGAAGATCTCTTTCTGAAGAAATAGTATCGATTCTATAACCGCAGGAATTTTTTGATACCTTGGGAAACTGTATGTCTCTTTTTGAATGTATTTTTTTGATTACATCAGTGAATTTGTTTTTTCCTGGAAACTCTATAATATTGCCAAAAGAGTTTATCATCCTGACCTGAATCAAGTTGTCTATCACACTACCATACTTTAAAGAATGAATTCCGCTTGCATTGGTACCAATCATCCCACCTATTGTACAGAACGGGCCTATTGATGGATCTGGACCTATGAATCTGCCTTGTTTTTTCAATATTTTGTCTAGTCTTCCTTTGAAGACGCCACTCCCCACTTTGACATGTTTAGTACCAAGTTTTATCTTGTCAAGATGCCTCATGTTCAAGACAATTCCTCTTCCAAGTGCACTCCCAACAAGCCCAGTACCTGCACCCCTTGGAGTTACTGGGATGTGATGTTTTCTTGCAAATTTTATAATTTTTATGACATCTGATTCGTTGCGAGGAAATGCAACAACTTGTGGTTTTAAGATATAAGAGCTTGAATCAACTGAATAAAAATTACGTATGTGGCTATCCCATGATACTGTACATTTTACTATTTTTGACAGCTGTGGACCAATGTCACTTGGCTTCATTGATGGTATGTGTGTTTCAAATGCTTAAAAAATGATTTAATCTTTCATGAAAATTGTACCGTGGTTTTTAGCATATTTAGAATGCCATTTGTGCCTGAACTCTATCTTTCGCTTGGACATAT
>JAGWGU010000052.1 GCA_028867275.1 Nitrososphaerota archaeon | reverse complement strand
TTTTGCAAGAAGCATCTGCAGTTGCAGAACAGCAGATTGGCGACAGATTCCCATCAGTTCCATCACCCTCCGGCGTATCGTCACAATCAACATACGAGTAGGGAAGCTCGGATGGGGAGACTGGCGAATGCGTCTTCTTTTTATATCATTTTATGAAAAACTCTTTTAATATGAGGACTCGGCATGTTTCTCGTGTGATTCTATGAAAGAGTGTCTCTTGCATCTGAAAATACACTAGACCATTGATTCCATGTCAGTCTTCCAGTCTGTGTATTCTGTCTGCTTGGGTGATACGAACAAATGACAATAAATTTTTCATGAGTAAATTTTGCACCATGTGAGAATTTGACGTGTTTTACATCTAATAACTTGCAACAGGTATCAAACGCTATCCTGCCAAGGCAGACTATCACTTTGACATTTTGCAATATCTTCAATTCTTCTACAAGAAATGGGAAACAATTGTCAAGTTCCTTCCTTGTTGGTTTGTTTTCAGGTGGGGCACAGCGTGCAGATGCTGTGATGTATGCATCAATTAATTGCAGTCCGTCATCAATTTTTTGACTAGAAGGCTTGTTTGCAAAACCAAAAGTAAAAAGAACTTTGGCAAGCCAATCCCCTGAACTGTCTCCTGTGAACATCCTTCCTGTTCTGTTTCCTCCATGAGCTGCTGGTGCAAGCCCAATTACTAGTAATCTTGCCTTGACATCGCCAAACCCTGTAAGGGGCCTTCCCCAGTAATCTTGATCCTTGAATCTCTTTGCCTTTTCTTTAGATATTTTACGAATGTATGAAGCAAGCCTTGGGCATTTTTTACATTTTATTATTTTTTCATTTATGGTTTTTAGATCGGCAGAAGACTTCATTTCTTGTGTTTTTTATCTATGAAATACGAAAGATCTTCTAGTCATGTATGTGATGATTGCCAGTGATGATACCAGTGCAAGAATAGGCCACTGAAATTCTGGTAGGGATTTGTCAGGTGATACAAGATCTCCCCACTTGCTCGGACTTGGAATAATAAAAGAAGAATCTGTTACAACATTTTGTGGCCAGGAATATACTTTGTTAGAATGTGTATTGTATACTCCTAGATAGAATCCATAATGATCAGATCTTCCAATTAAGTCAATTGGAATTTTAAATTCATAACTTGGATGAGGAATTACACTATAACGATCATTCTGATCTGATACTGTACCTATTCCAACAAATCCTAAAGGATTTTCAATTTTTTTAAAATTACTAGTTGATACTAAAGGCGATCCTCCTTGTAATACGAAAGAACTCTTTCCATCGAGTATGTCAATAAAACAATAATCATTAGAACTTGCTATTGCTGGTTTCTCACTATTCATATCAAAGCATACGATGGCTTTATCACTTCCTTTTTCAAAGTGATTATTAGAAACATCATCGACAAAAATGTAAATGAAATTGTCTTGATGAGCAGTTCTTAATTGAATCTCTGCTCCATCATTATAGGAAAATGTATCAAGAGATGATTCTTTCCATTCTTCTGTGTAAGACCATTTTCCATCAAAAATTGTCTTATTCATACCACCAGACTTTGTTATTAGCACTTGTTGACTATCAGAATAAGCATTATTGCTATTGCAAATAAACAACATGATGATAATTATTGCTAGAGAATATCTTACTATCTTCACTGATTGCATAATGCACAAATTCGGTGTAATAAGTTTTGAATTAATCTAATGAATCAATTTATAGCCTACAAACTTACTATTATTTTTATGAGGAAAGGAGTCTTGATTGCAATTATTATAGGATTGGTTATATTGATTGGATTGGGATTTGGATTGAATTATTATAATTCTGTAGATAAAAAAAGTGAATCAATTTCTAACGCCACTATAACAAGTTCAAGTAAGCATTATGTAGAAAATTTAGAAGAAAATCTGGGCAGTAGGGCTCCATAGTCTTAAAAATTGCCAAAATGGAATCTAATCTACTTTATAATTGCCGCAACTACTAATAAGGACCATTCAACTCTTACATTGTATGAAATACTCTAATAGTATTCCACTGGTTGGCTTGAGCATAGCCGTAATTGGTATACTAGGAATGGGTACACTATCTTCTGCATCTCCTGAAAATGTATTGGGAGTTTCGCAGACTAGTGACAGCCATCAAGGTAAAATTTTAGGTCATATTACCTTGATTCAAAAGGACAAATATGGAAATGTAATCTCATACAGACAAACAGACAATGCAATAACAAACCTTGGTAAGGATTGTGCAATTAGTGTATTGTTTGGAACCGCAACAGCTACATCTACATGTGTAGCAGCTCCATCTACCTTTAACATCATCGGTTTGGGTACAACAGCTGCTCTTGATTATGCATCCACATTAGGTACAGTATCAGAAGTTTCTGGAACTGGTTTAGCTGCAACAACAGCAACATCACAAACAATGACTGCTTCAACTGCTAACGGTGGTTCCACTCAGAATGCAGTGGTTACTCTTACCAAACAGTTTACTTCTGCTACAGGAACAACTGCAGTAAGTGCAGCAGATCTTCGAGATGCAGGTAACATATTTGCAGCAAAAACCTTTTCTGCTATCACTCTGAACAATGGTGACTCATTGACAGTAAACTGGGCATTAACGTTCACGTCCTAGAATCCAATCTTTTCAATTTTTTCTTTATCTAATGTTTATTCTCTGATATATTCAATACTATTTGGAAGAAAAGATTCTTTTATAACGGAAAATATTTTAAAACCAATATTTGATTTCAAGAAAACAAAATTCTAATCTTGTACATAATGCCGCATTCATTTTCAGTTTAGTAGTAGTTGTGACAAGTCTGGTATCTGTAATATTCCCAACTCTCATTATACGATTGACTAGTCCATCTACAACTAGCCCTGTTTCTCCATTTGATGTGGGAACTCTCGCACTTCCTGTTGTAGCATCAAATGTGTTTATTTTTGGGCTTGGAATTTTATATTATAAAAAAAATCTACCTAATTATCTTATCAAATCCATTAATTTTATTTTAAATTTTGAGATCTCAAGAAGAATAGCAATTATAGTAATTGCATCTGTCCTTGGGATTTATGTGATATTTACAATAAACCAACTTACTATTGATGAAGGAATCCTTTGGGAAGATTACGTGGATATTGTCAAACCTATACTCAAATTATGGCCTACTCAGCATGTGTCTAACTATGAAATATCTGAACAACTTCAAAGACACGTCAGGGCATTTTTGCTAGTTGCGTCTAATGACATATTTCACAATGATAAGGTAATTCCATATTTAACAAGTATATCGATATTGTTTTTAACATATTTTATTACTAAACAAATTTCAGGAAAGAGGTTTGCAGGAATAATTTCAATGATTATAGTAGCACAAAGCTATACTTTTCTTAGATATAGTGCATCTGCAACATATGATAATTTTTGGGTAGCATTTTACCTGCTTTCTATATATTCATTATATAGAAAATGGTATTTATCACCTATTTCATATGTATTGTCAATTTTTTCAAAGATAATATCAGCTCCATATTTGTTACTTACATTATTTTTCATCTACAAACTAGATATAATTAAAAAGAAAAAGTATCTACTCTTAATTTTGTATGTAATTGCAGTCATTGTATCTGTAATTATAATTAAACTTGGGGGTTTTGTTTATCAACAATTTGTAAACTTGGATTACAACTCCTTCTGGGTAGGATTAACAATGTGGGCCAATCAATTACGATTTGACTTTTTGATAGAGTTGACTATACTACCACTAGTGGTAGGTTTGTATTTCCTTTCCAAAAAAGGAATACCTGAAGCAGATTCAATGTTAATTATGATTGGTGGCCTTATCATCAATCAACCACTTTTAAGCATCATGCAGTCTAATCTCATGCAGCCATATAGGATGGTCTCCTTTGTAGTTTTTTTTGCAATTAGTCTAGGAATATTGTTATCCAAAATCAAAAAACAAGATGAATTGAAACATGATGTAAAATAAAATTATAATGTTATATTCAAAAAGCTTTAAGCTGGCCTAATTATCTTCCAATCCATTATCAAGATATCTCCCTCATTAACCACCAACCCTGGAGAATCAGCAATAAAAGGAATCACAGTTATGGGTCCATCGGTGACTCCAACTTTGAACTTGGATACAAAAGTACCATCCTCAGGAACAACACCTTTTTCAATCATCTCAGTTTGCTCGAATTTTTTTCCGTCTATTGTTATGATTGTTTTTTTGGGTTGCAAGTCAACAATCTTGTCTGTTGTTACATAATCTGTAAAGAAGATAGCTCTGGTTTCAACATATCCTGTAAGTAATCCTTTGGAATTAAAAATGGCTACTTGTAAAATAGAATGTGAAAATCTAGAATTTTCGATGGGTCTAGTTTGCAATCTGTCATATAAAGTAACTTTGTTGTTTGCCGTGATGATCATATTGTTGGGATTAATTTCTATGACCTTGTTAAAATCACTCAATGCTGAAGTAAGGTTTCCTAGTTTTGCAAAAGCTGCACCTCTATTATTTAGGGCGTTTACATACGATGGATCAATTTCTAAAGCTCTGTTAAAGTATTGTATAGCCTTTGTTTCATTTCCAAGCTTGAGCAAAGCTGTTCCCTTGTTAGTTAATGCACTTACATTATTAGGATCAATTTTTAATGCGGCATCTGCATAATTGAGCGAGTCATTATATTTTCCAAGTAATCCAAAAATGGCTGATTTAAAACTTAAAGCATCTACGTTCTTAGGATCGATCTCTAGAGTTTTATCTGTGTACTGAATCGCCTCTGAATAATTTCCTAAAAGTGTTAAAGATACTACCTTGTTAGTTAATGCACTTACATTGTTAGGATCAATCTCTAGAGTTTTGTCAAAATATTGTAATGCTCCTGTATTGTTTCCTTCTAGTGATAGTATGCTTCCCTTGTTAGTTAATGCACTTACATTGTTAGGATCAATCTCTAGAGTTTTGTCAAAATATTGTAATGCCTGTTGATAATGTTTTATTTTTTTTTCTTCAATTCCTTTTTCTAATAATTCGTTGATATTGTTTGATGTTTGTCCATACACAATAGTGATATTTGAAATTAATATTACTAATGTAATCATGCTAATTGATTTTATGAGCATCATGAATTTACTAGTTAAGTAATTTACTAATTAATATGTGTCAGTATTTCTAACTGTAATTTGAAAAATCATTATTTTATTTAGATTGTCAAAATCATGTTTTTTGATTTTACAAATCAAAAGAACCTATTTCTCTAATGAATTTATCAATTCCAAAATGGAATCATATAGCAATTGATATGGTAATTCTGGATCCATAATTTTGGATAGACTTCCACCCATCTTAAGATTAAAACCGTCCTAGTAATCATATGCAATTAGAATATAGGTCCAATCAGTATAACGACAGTTTTACCTTTCAATTGTTATCCTTGATTATTTCAAAAAATTACAATTTAGCTGCAATTAGTATTCTTACTGAATTACCTAATAGAGTGAAAAACTAATGCAAACAAAACTAATTTCTATTTCATTAGTCTTGTTGTTAACTCTTTGTTCTGTTAATTCTGCAAATGCTGAACTACTAGATTCATATAAGATATCAAAAATACCTACTCCAGATATTTCCAATAAAATATCTCCACCGATCGAAAATAGTTATCAGCAGCATAAGGATATTATCTTAGATCTTCAAGAAAATTTTGGCGCATCTGAAAATAAATTATCTAAACATGATCAACAAAACCCTATTCAACAATATAGATCAAAAACAGAGATCACTTTAACTGAAAAATTGTTTACTGATAATATTTCTAATACTGATAATGTTGTATTCGTCAAGAAAAATAATTCTGATATGCAAACAACATTAGACAGAATTTTAAGCAAGGAAAGAATAAGATCTAATGGAAAATCAATTTCTGTAATAGCTGATCCAGATAATGAACTGTCATCAAATATAAAATTATTAAATTTAGAATCTTACAAAACAACTTCTACAATATCATCTAATTTCCACTATGGTAATAATCAGTATGTATCACAGCAAATTCTTTCAATTACATATGGTATAGAAAACAATTTTTCATTTTTAGAAAATAAAATCATAACATACCATCAAAAAATAGAACAAGATTGGAATGATGTAAAACCTATTGTTGAAAAAACAACTGATCCACAAAATCCAATATTTCTGGTTCTATTGGTACCTCTTTCAGGTTATCTTTTAATTCGTTCAGAGGATGTAAAACTAAAAATTTCTAACCCAAATAGGATCTTATCTGTCTGTTTCATTGTAATTTTGATTTCTTCATCCGTTGTTACACCGGTTTCAATGTCTCCCGTTTTTCTAAAATCTGCATATGCAGAAACAACAAATGATTTACAACCAAATCCAAATCCTTTAGGTGGTTCAGGTCAACATGTTGATTCATCCCTCTCATTCAACCAGTTCTCTAATGCTACACAATCCCTCTCATTCAACCAGTTCTCTAATGCTACACAATCCCTCTCATTCAACCAGTTCTCTAATGCTACACAATCCCTCTCATTCAACCAGTTCTCTAATGCTACTGCCGTAATTCCTACAAAATCTTGGAACTTTACATCCAGTAGTTTGAAATCCATTACTGGGGAAGCTCAAATGGATGATTCTACGAACAAGACTTCGTTGAACCTAGATGGAAATGGTTATCTCAAGGAAAATGTTGCTACCACTCAAAACCTCTCTGCCCTTACTTTATCTGCATGGGTAAAACCTGATTATAGCCAAGGATCATCTCAATTTACCGTAATAAGTAAAGAAAACACCTTCATTCTGGCCATAAATAACAATATTCAGCCTTCAAAGAAAGCTGTCTTCTCTATTTTTGATGGTATAAAATGGAATACTGTAGTATCTAATAGTACTATTCCTGAAGGCTGGACACATATTGCGGCTACCTATGATGGCTCTTCCATCGGCATCTACGTTAATGGCAAGCAAGAGTCACAAATACCACTTGCTGGAGTGCCAAGAATCTCAGTAAATGGTAAAATAATAAATCAAACTGTAGGCACATTATCATCTAATTCTGACGTAGTAATAGGTGCCTACCTCAATACTTTACGAACACAAAGTAGTAATCTCTTCTCAGGTTCAATTCAGGATGTCAAGTTGTATGGCTCTCCTTTAGAACCATCTCAGATAATGAAATTATATGATACAAACCCTCTAGTGCAACAGCCTAACACATTACCAAATTCATTGGTTTTAGAACCTAATAGTTTAAATGCTACATCTCTAACGCTCACTCCCAACCTGATCTCTAACACTACTAGCTTGTTTTCAAATTCTACCGCTATGGTCAACTCTACTGCTGTTAATGATACGGGTATACCCGTAACTCCATCAATTACATCTGTAAAGAAGGGATATCTTATCACTGAAAACCCAGAGTTCCAGTTTGAATACTTTACAAAACAAGATCTTAAAAAGTTCAAAAAAGATACTACTGAATCTTTAGGGACAATCCAGCATGATAAATGGATTGGCAAGAATACCGCAATAAGTGCAGAACTTGTTGATCCTAATGGAAAATCTATACCAATAAACATTAACTTTGAGAAATTAAGAGAAGGCAAGTTTGACATAAAGTTATCCTCTCTACGGCAAAACCATCCTGGAATGTATAAGATAAAAGTCACACTAGTAAAGGATGGCAAGACATACACAAATGAGCAATCATTTGCATGGGGTCTTGTAACTGTTAACACAGCAAAGAGCATCTACAAACCTGGTGAAACGGCTGATTTTATCATAGCTGTACTTGACAACACGGGTAGTTCTGTCTGTGATTCCAACATAGTTATGAAAATTACAGATCCTACGTCACAAAATACAGTACTTTCTACAGTAAACGGTATTACTATTGGAGAATGTGGACTGTACAATGCACATTATGTCACCGGTTCAGAGGGTAACTATACTATTGACATATCTGCAACGTCCAGTTCTGGTGTATCACATTTTTCTACTTATTTTACAGTTGCAAAGAAATTTGACTATGATGTAATAAGAACAACTGACACCAAAATTGATCCATTTAACTCTCCCAATAATTTCAATGTAAAAATTAATCTACAATCATTTGTGGATTCTGGTCCGGTTGTAATAAAAGAGTATATTCCAAGTGTCCTCAATGTAACTACTGATGGTACTGTAACTAAGGTTGGAGATACAAAGATAATTACATGGCAAAGAAATCTTGATGCAAGCAACAACACTCTGGTTTCTTACAACTATTCAGTACCTCTTATACAACCGGAGCTATATGCGTTAGGAAAAGTTGAGGTTTATAAAAATGATGTATTGAGATTTACTGAAGCAAGGAACTGGTTTGTAGCAGTTGATGCTGGTACAGTAAATCTAACCATCACTGCTACGCGTATTACAAATGATGCAAATATTCTAGGTACTGCGCTAGTTGCAACCATTTCGCCTGCTTGTGCAAGTAGTACTGTCACAAAATCTGGTCTTGGAACAACAATTACAGGTTGTGCTAAGAATACCTTGTTTACTATTACATGGGAACTTGCATCTTCCCTTGACAATCTGGCATTCCAGTCATCATCTGGTACCCAAACTACTACTGATACCATAAATACACCTCCAACAAAATCAACAACATCCTACACATCATCAGCTAGTACTGCTCAATCTATTACTGCTACATTTGTCCTGCAAGCCTCAGTAACACTACCTGAAACACTCTCCACTTCCGACTCTACCTCAACTTTCAAGAAAACAGGAATAGAATTATCTGAAACACTCTCCACTTCCGACTCTACCTCCACTTTCAGCAAATCAAAGAACATCAACCTACCCGAAACACTCTCCACTTCCGACTCTACCTCCACTTTCAGCAAATCTAGAAATCTATCACTACCTGAAACACTATCCAGCTCTGATGTACTAACCAAAGGCAGATCTGTCACACTACCTGAAACACTATCCAGCTCTGATGTACTAACCAAAGGCAGATCTGTCACACTACCTGAAACACTCTCCAGCTCTGATGTACTAACCAAAGGCAGATCTGTCACACTACCCGAAACACTCTCCACTTCCGACTCTACCTCAACTTTCCACCAGTCAATAATACAATCACTACCTGAAACACTCTCCAGCTCTGATGTACTAACCAAAGGCAGATCTGTCACACTACCTGAAACACTCTCCACTTCCGACTCTACCTCCACTTTCAGCAAATCAAAGAACATCAACCTACCCGAAACACTCTCCAGCTCTGATGTACTAACCAAAGGCAGATCTGTCACACTACCCGAAACACTCTCCACTTCCGACTCTACCTCAACTTTCCACCAGTCAATAATACAATCACTACCAGAAACACTATCTCTCTCAGACTCTACCTCCACTTTCAGTAAATCCAAAACTCAATCATTACCCGAAACACTCTCCACTTCTGATCAGCTCACACTAAAGCAATCAGTCAGTGTCACACTACCTGAAACACTCTCCACTTCTGATCAGCTCACACCACTCAAATCAGTCAGTGTCACACTACCTGAAACACTCTCCACTTCTGATCAGCTCACACCACTCAAATCAGTCAGTGTCACACTACCC
>JAGWGU010000051.1 GCA_028867275.1 Nitrososphaerota archaeon | reverse complement strand
TGTTTTTACCTTTGTTCTAGTTGTTTTGACTGTTGGAAACTTTTCTGTTTGGGCAGGATCTTTTGCATTGTCTATTGTCATGCTGCCAATTATAATGCGAACCACCGAAGAATCTCTCAAGTTAGTACCTGTCACGTATAGGGAAGCAGGTTATGCTTTGGGAATAAGAAGATACAAAGTAGTTTTTACGATAGTGCTTAGTAGTGCAAAAAATGGTCTTGTAACTGGAATCTTGTTGTCTATTGCACGAATAGCTGGTGAAACAGCACCTCTGGTATTTACAATTCTTGGTAGCAGCCAATTCATAAATGGTCTTGATGGGCCAATTGATGCACTTCCACTTAGGATATGGAGATTATCATCTCTTCCATATGATAGTGCTGTGACTCAAGGATGGGGGGCAGCATTTGTTTTGATAATTCTAGTTCTTTCTATAAATATTGGTGTAAGGTATTTGTTCTTACGAAAGAAAGAAAAAACTTTCTTAAAGTTCAAGAGACTAGGAGCAGTATCATGATGGAAACTGTTACAAAAACTCCTGCAAAGGAAAGCTTCATTGAGGATGTAAAATACAAACTCATTGCAGAAAATATTTCTGCAAACTACGATGGTATTGTTGCAGTAAAGAACGTATCAATGAAATTTCGAGACAGGGCTGTTACTGCACTTATAGGACCTTCAGGGTGTGGAAAGACCACTTTTCTTCGATGTCTTAACAGAATGCATGAACTTACAAAGAATGCCACATTGACAGGCAAAGTCTTACTTGATGGCGAAGATCTTTATTCCAACAAGGTAGACCCTATAATCAATAGGAGAAAAATAGGAATGGTATTTCAAAAACCAAATCCATTTCCTACGATGTCAATATATGATAATGTGGCATGTGGTCTCAAACTTAACGGAGTACGGGACAAAAAGATTCTTGACGAAGTGGTAGAAGGATGTCTCAAGATGGCATCGCTTTGGGATGAAGTAAAAGGTGACTTAAAAAAGCCAGGAATGAGTCTCTCTGGAGGACAACAACAGCGTTTGTGCATTGCTAGAGCACTTGCTATACAGCCTGAAGTTCTTTTAATGGATGAACCAGCTTCTGCACTTGATCCAATTGCAACCCAAAAGATTGAAGAGATGATACAAGAATTAAAAAAAGAATATACTATAATCATTGTAACTCATAATATGCAGCAAGCAACTCGTGTATCTGACTATACGGGTTTTATGTATCTTGGAGACTTGGTCGAATTTGGAGAGACCAAGCAAATATTTGAAAACCCTAGAAATGAGATAACTGCCAAGTACGTTCAAGGTCAGTTTGGATAGGTAATGACACGTCTCATAGATCCACATTTGGCAAACTTGTCTGAAATGATGAAGCAGATGTGTGACTTGTCAGTCAAATGCACCAATCTTGCAATTGACTCGTATCTGGGAGGACAAAATGCCAGAAAAGAGGTTCATGATCTCTCAGGTCATATGATGGATTTGTATGATAAAGTTGGCGAATTGACATTTGATATGATACTGAGATATCAACCGGTGGCAAGTGATTTTAGACTTATACGCTCTTCACTTGAGATCTCTTATGGATTTACCAGGTTGGGAAGATATGCCTATGATATAACCATGGTACGAGAAACTTTTGGTGATCTATCTGATTGTAAGAATGAAGTTGTCTATACTTTATCTGGTGAAATCAAACAGATGGTACAACTTGCGGTAGAATGTTTTGCAACACTTGATCTGGAAAAAGCTAAAGAATTACGAACTGATGAAGATCTTGTTGACAAGTATTATAATAAACACTTGCCCACATTGATCACTCTAGGTAATGTCAAATGTGCACTGGCAGATGCATTGGTTCTACGATACATGGAACGAATGGCTGATCATGCAGCGTTTGTAGGAGATTCCGTAAACTATATCGTTACTGGCGCAAGAACATATCGCTAATTCTATAAAATCTGTTTTACTACATTTGTTCTATATAGATTATTAATTAATATGAAAACTATGTTGAGCAAGGGTAAATAGAGTAATTTTGCTGTGAGTACATGACTAAAAAAGTCATTATGGGATTAACATTGATGTTAATTCTGATAGTGCCAGCAATGTCATTGCATGCAAGTGCACAGACAAGTCAATCTTATACGATTACGGGGGCAGGGTCAACCTTTGTGTTTCCATTAATGGACACATGGAGAGTTGAATACAACAAAATACACCAGAACATCCAGCTCAACTATCAATCGATTGGAAGTGGGGCAGGGATAAAGCTCTTGGAACAAAAAAATGTAGACTTTGCAGCATCTGATGCTCCATTATCTGCATCTGATGTACAAAAGGCTCCTGGCGTGCTTACCATTCCAGATTCGATAGGTGGAATAACAATTGCCTATAACGTTCCTGGGATTGATAAAGGACTAAAACTAACAGGGTCTGTTATTGCACAGATCTTTATGGGAGATATTACCTCATGGAATGATCCTGCAATATCTAGTCTCAATCCTGGAGTGAGTCTGCCTGCTCAAAAGATAGTAGTAGCCCATAGATCTGATGGATCTGGAACAACATATGCATTCACTGACTATCTTTCCAAAGTCAGTCCTGATTGGAAAACCAAAGTGGGTCAAGGAAAGACAGTACCTTGGCCAATTGGTACGGGAGGTCAAGGAAATGCAGGTGTGGCCAGCATAGTCAAATCTACACCGTATGCCATAGGATATGTAGAACTTGCATATGTTTTTCAAAACAAGATGACGTATGCATTTGTCCAAAATGCTGATGGTAACTCCTTTGTGGAGCCAACTCTTGATACCGTTGCAGCGGATGCTGCAGCAGCTGGTACAAACTTACCGGCCGCAGATGGTGACTGGAGCCAAGTGTCCATAGTAAACCAACCTGGAAGCAACTCATATCCAATATCTACACTGACTTATGTGATGGTATACAAGGACTTGAGTACAGTATCCGGAGAAACATCGGACAAATCAACTGAGGTAATCAACTTCCTCAACTGGATAATAAATGATGGCCAACAATATTCTACAGGTTTGTTGTATGTACCACTGCCGGACTCTATCAAAAAGATTGATGAGGCTGGGCTTGCCAAAGTGACATTTTCTGGAGGTGCAGTTCCAGAATTTGGTCCAATCGCAGCTCTAGTTCTTGCAATTGCAATCGTATCTATAATTGCAGTTTCAACAAAAACTGGACTCAGATTTAATCCAAAAATCTAAATCTAAAACCTTTTTTCTTTTTTTAATCCTATACAAATCCCAACATTACGGTTGTGGATGATTTCATTTTCAACATGTTATTGTAAATAACTTTTCATAACATATGCTGATCGATAAGTTGGTTCCATAAATCAATGTATCATATAGCTATTTACGTGATCTATGTCGATTATCTGTAAATAAACAAATTTTTCATATGCATTCAATGACAAAAAAAATCTTCTTAGGATTGGCATTAATGTTAATCCTATTAGTGCCGACAACTGTTCTTAGTGCACGTGCAGAATCTGCACCTCCAGCACCTGGTGACAGCGATAAATATAATTTCAATGCGGGAGGATCAACTTTTGCATTTCCAATAATTGATAAATGGAGAGTTGAATACAACAAACTATACCCCGGAATCACATTGAATTACCAGGCTATAGGTAGTGGAGCTGGCATTAAGCTGTTCTCAACAAAGAAAGTAGACTTTGCAGGAACAGATGCACCGTTGCAGACATATGAAATTGCAAAGGCTCCAAAAGGAACTCTTACCATCCCAGAATCAATTGGTGCGATAGTTATTACATACAATCTTCCAGGAGTTCAACAAAATGGACTAAAGCTAACTGGTGATGTAATAGCAAAGATCTATCTGGGTCAGATTTCCACGTGGAATGATCAGCGAATTGTGAAACTCCAAACTGATCCAACCATTGCAAAAGCATTACAGAACGACAGAAACAAGATAATCCTTGTTCACAGGTCAGATGGTTCTGGTACAACATTTGCTTTTACCAGCTACCTTTCACAAGTAAGTTCTGACTGGAATAACAGAATAGGACATTCGACATCTGTTCCATGGCCAGCCGGAATGGGTGGCTCTGGTAATGCTGGAGTAGCTGTAATAGTGAAGAAGGTTCCTGAATCATTGGGATATGTTGAATTGGCATATGCTAAAGGCAATAAGATGGCATCTGGAATTCCAATGACATATGCATATGTTCAGAATCATGACAAGACTGCATTTCTTGACGCAACTGTAGATACCACTGCAGCTGCAGCATCCGGAGCGGCACCTTCACTACCCGCAGCAGATGGGGTCTGGAGTAGTGTATCGATCAATGATGCACCTGGACCAAATGCATATCCCATTGTCACGTTCACCTATCTGTTGGTGAATCCAAACCTTGAACAACTCAAGGGCATGGATAAACACAAGGCACAGGATCTTGTCCACCTGCTCTACTGGTTTGTAACAGACGGCCAAAAATACTCTACAAAACTATTGTATGTACCACTACCAAGTGCAGTACAAGAGTTAGACAAGAAGGGTATTTCTGAAATGAAATTCAATGGCCAACAGCTCTGGTCATATCCATAAGGACACAATCCTTTTCTTTTTATTTTTAATTTCTCTAAATCTATTTGTCATATATTATATTCTTGTTTGGTATGGCGCATGATATTTGTTATAATATTCACGAGAATTCTATGGTGATCTACTCGAACTATTTGCACTTTGCTAAAATGAATGATTCTCTTATAATGCAATGTGATTGTCTAATGCCAGATGAGAGCTGCAGAAACTGTGGAGGGGAACTTGCAAAACATCTTTGGTGTAGTCAGTGTAGAAAAACAATACAAAAAATATGTAAGATATGTAGCAGAGAAACACTTCAACAGCAGCATACTGCATGTCTCTCTCAACTAGCAAACTTGAAATGTTTAACAAAAACTGCCATGGTAAGTTAAAAGTCCTGACTTGAATGTATTAAAAATAAGAAAAAGGGTTAGTTCTTAACTAACGACTGTCGTAATGTCACTTTCATCTTGTATGCTGTGAGAATTTCCTTGCATCTGTTCCTTATGGTGACTTCTGTTATTCCTGCAACACTTGAGACATCCCTTTGAAGTATGCTCTGCCCGAGAAGGGTTGATGCTATGTATAAATATGCAGCAGCCAACCCGTTTGGTGCCTTTCCGTCTGCAAGACTGTGATCAGATGTCTTTTCTGCAATTTCAGCAGCAAGTCTTTCTACACGAACTTCAAGCTTTGCCAGATTTGCTATTTTTGATATGTATTTTTCAAGAGTTACAACCGGTGCTGTTTTAGAACCAAGTTCCATAACCAGTGTTCTATAATATTTTGCCGTCAGTTTGACATTGAGCTTTTCTTCCTTTGAACTTCCTGTTGCAGCACAGATCTCATCAAGGGACCTTACAACATCGCATTGTTTGCATGCCATGTAAATTGTTGCAGCTGACATGCATGCAACTGATTTGCCTTTTGCGTCTGCCTGTCCCTGGAAGTTTCTGTATATCATGGATGCTGACTCGGTCACATTTCTTGGCAATGACAGGGCATGACATGTCTCTCCTATCTTTGCCAAAATATTTGCAAGTCTTCGTTCTTCTGGAGATGCAACCCTTATCCTAGTTTGCCATTTTCTTAGGTTATACATCTGATTTGCAACATCGCTTGATATTGTTCTTCCACTGAAGTCTTTTGTTCCCATTGCAATCTCTGTCCTGATTCCCAAGTCATGTTGTGCATAACTTGTCTGTCCTGATGCTCTTGTCAACTTCATTTTTTCTTCAGGATTTGTTGCTCTTGATTCAGTTCCATAATCTGGCATCTGTTCCATTGCGACCAATCCGCAGCCAGAACAAATCTTCTCGCCACTATGAATGTCGTCAATCAAATTGGAGCGGCATTCAGGGCAATTTGTTTGTAGTTCTGTTATGGTCATCTTCTTCTATTTCCTTTGAATCTTTTTGGTCTCATCACAGGAGTTTCTTCGACGATGAAAACCTTCTTTCCGATTTGTTTTTTTATGTTGTTGGTAAGCGGAACCGCCGACGCATATGGTGCATCAACAGGACCTATCATTTCTGATACTTTGGCGACTTTGACTCCAGAGTTGTCCACTAGTATCTGGTTGTCTCTTAGATGTTTTGTGAGTCTGATGATGACTCTCCCGCTACTCGCTAGATGCAATACTTCGCCTACCTCCTGCAATTGAATTCACAACCAAATACTCTTATCAATAGAGTTCTGTCAAAATTACTTTAGCTGCAAGCTATAAACGATATTTACTTTGACTGTTTGGCTCTTTTTGAAACTAGTTTTTCAGAAATTGAGGAAATCATTTTGGATTTTGGCTGAGCTTTTGTAAGTGTGATGTAGCCAGACCTGACATATGGTCGCCTTGGAAATCTGACTTGATCATTTGTTTCAGTAGGCTCTAATCCTGCGGCCTTGGAGGCAGCAATTAATTCATTCAAAGATGGATCAAATATGCTCTTTTCACGAGATACTCTTCTACCCATTTTCTTTGAGATGGTTTTGTTGAAATAATCAAGCCAGATTACGACGTGTTCGTAATCCTTCATCTTATCACTTTATCAAGATTGCATTTACTACGCCGTCTTGACCAGGTCTTGAAATTACCTTGCATTGACCTGCTTCAGTTTCTAATATTGCACCTTTTGAAATTACTCCACGTCTTTCATAGTCTTTGTTTGATGGATTTTTTAACACCTTGAGAATCTTTAGTTTCTTAACTTTAGAACCTGGAATTGTCAAGTTAACAACATCTGTTGTCTTCAATGAGGTTTTCTGATTTCCTCCTCTTGTCTTACGTGTTACAGTTACTTGTTCTCCTGGTACTGCCTCTACCGAATATCTGTCAATTTCATATTTTCGCCTTGATCTGAGAGGGTATCTTCTACCACCAGTAATCTTACTTGTTGCAAGATTTTCTACAGATTTCTTCATGTTGATCCGATAAAGTAACTCTAATTTATACCATTTACAGGTAGAGCCACTATTTTTGGACCAATTATTGACTTGCTTGGGCCAAGGGTTCGGCAGATATTTGTGGCTGTTGTATTGCCGCCTGATTTGGGATTCTTACTTTTGTGAAGAGTTTTTGTTTGAGAAGATCCTTATCTCCCTGTATGCCAAAATATTTCTGGAATTTTTCTGTAGTGTTGTAAATCTTCAATCTTCCAACATTTTGATGTTCAATATAGTCCAGTTGGTGTAATAGCTTCAGATGCATGTATACTCCAGATCCTCTTACCTCTACTAACCTCTTTGAAGAAACAGGTTGCATGTAGGCAATATATGATAATGTCTTGAGTGTGGCTGTAGGCAAAAGTGGTTTTGATGCATATTTTCTAATTACTGTGTTAAACTCTGGTTTTAGTTGAAATACATAAGAACCGTCTGGTAAGCTGGCAACCTCGATTGCCCTAAAGACTGTCTTTGTCTTTTTTACTAGGCTTGTCATTAGAGCCAAAGTCTTGGTTCTAGATTCTGTTCCTGAAGCTTTGATCAATTCTTCTATGGTAAGAGGTCTTCCTGCTGAATATAGTGCTGCCTCTAATCTTGCCATTGCATCATCGTCTTCTATCTTTCCCATTTACAACATCAAGGTTAGGTTGGAGGATACTTAAATGAAATTCCTACTTAGTGTTGATCTGATTGTAAATTTCTATTTTATCAGTGAGACTATTATGTCGTCTTCTGTCTGTTCAAGATCTACTTTCATATCTCTTGCCAAAAACAGGATAGCAAAGAAGCATCTGATTACGTCAATAAGCTCAAGTTCTGACACTATGCTCTTAAAGGAACCATAGCCTACGGTCTTTATCTTACTCATAATCAGTTCCTCATATTGTCCTATTATCTTCTCAAGAGAGATGAAATAATCGTCAAAATTAGGGGCTTGAACGGGCTCAAATTCTAACTGTCGTCTACTTGAACGCGGGTTTGCTATTGTTCCAATGAGGTTCTCAAGAACTGATAACAACTCATCTAATGTTACTGGATAGGTAGACTCGTGCCTATATGGCATGTTTATTACTTCGATGTCGATGTCTTCTCTCTGGGTGAGAGGTCTTTTCTCCATGGCAGCCTTTTGCAGTGCAAAGATGCTCTCTACCTTCATTCTATGTATCATCGCGGATGATAATGCTGCAATTCCAGCAACTCTAAGATCTTTTTTATCTGTCTGACTGAGTATTTTAATCAAAATCTCTAGAATGCGCACCACATCGATACTCCACACATCTTTTTTTGAAACATCTAATGGACTAAACAAGATGTTTACTGGTGGTTGCGATATGCCTACGCTAGGATTTTCCTTGCTCACTCTACTACTCCCCTCTTTTTGTTTATAATACGTGTGTTATCTACTCTTTTCTTAATTCAAGTCAAGAGTTTTCCTTTACACAAATGAAATATTATACTAGATCTTGTATACTGCTTGTATTGGAAAATAATCTCGAGAAATTTGATCTAGCTTGTACTTATCTGAAAAATGATCAAAATATGACAGCTCATAACATGTTCATGGATCTTGCTCAAAAGGAGATGAAAAACAACAACTACAAAGCAGGACTCTATCTCATATTGGCCTCTGAATGCAAATCAAGACAAGGAAAAGAAAGAAAGGATGAACTCTTAGAAGCCGGTAAATACTATCTAAAACTTGCAAAAAAGGATAAAAATAATTCGAACTATGCATATCAATGCGCTGCTAGGTGTTTTCTTAGAATAGGACACTATGATGATGCCATGAAAGCATTTGAAGAGGCTCAAAAATATACTAATGAAGTAGTTGAAGAGAAAAGACCAATTGTTGTAGTTGATGATAGTCCTGCAATTCTTTTGAGACTCAAAAGTTTTCTACAACAATTAGGACATGATGACATAAAAACAGTAGAAAATGGCAAGTCTGCAATTACTCTTATTACAAAACTTGTCAAATTGAAACAAAACCCGATTATATTGCTTGATATGGATTTACCCGACATAAAAGGAGATGTAGTAGCAAAAACTCTTCTTGAATCAAAACCTAATATGTCTATAATCTTGATAACCGCTGATGAAAAATCAACACCGCGTGTCAGAAAAACAATTGGTTTTGGATCTACTGCATTTGTTCAAAAACCCTTCTCAATAAATGAATTAAAGAACGCACTGGATGCAGCAAAATTGTCTGAAATCACGTAAGCAACAGCATAGACATGTTGAGTAGATTTACATCTTTGATCTGAATGCCACCCATTTTGTAATCTATGATCTGGTCGGAGAACTTTTCTACTATTCTTGCAGATGGATTTTTTTCAGTTCCTTCTACTCTTAATACTGTGATCATATTCCAATCTCCGTCTACAGTAGCAACAAAAAGATAATTTGGTAAAGTTTTGATGTAATTTTTTATTGACTCTGTTGTATTTTCCATGGATCTTGTTATTTTGAGTTTGAGAAACAATGCCTCAAACTGATCATTTGAGGAAATTCCGCTCAATACTGCTTTGTAACCCTTTATGATTCCATTTTTCTCAAGTCTCTCAATTCTTTTTCTAATGGTTCTATCTGATACCTCTACACCAAAATTTCTTAGTTCGCTTGCTATTTCTTTTGAAGGTGTCCTTGCATTTTTGTTAAGGATGTTAATTATTTTTTGATCAACCTCATCTAATGTAGACCAATTTTTATCCTCTGACATGGACTGTATCTACGTAAATGACTTTTTGAAGTTTATGATGATGGTCCCACGCGCAGGATTTGAACCTGCGACAACCCGGTTTCTGTAAGCCTGATAGGCTGAATGACAGTTAGCCGCTGGCCAACCACTACAGCCGGAAGCTCTACCAGGCTGAGCTAGCGTGGGACTGTTTCTCACGCAGTTTT
>JAGWGU010000050.1 GCA_028867275.1 Nitrososphaerota archaeon | reverse complement strand
AACAAGCTTCCTGACAATTTTACTACAATTCTTTTTTTCATTGACTGTTTTCACCAAGGATGACGTTTGCTGCAATTTCAACCTTTTTTCTAAATTGCTGTCTTGTGTAGACCCTCAGAATGTCCATAAAGCCAGAGATTGCAGAGACCAGCGGAATCTCAGATATTGGAAGTTCGTATGATTCCTTTGGTCCCTCTCCTTTTTTTGTTGTTAAAATGATGGACTGGGATTCTTTTTTTGACGGAGCAAGCGGAATCGAGGGGGTCTTCGATATGTCAATGAACACCTCACACTTGTCTACCTTGGATCTTTTGGCAATCTCATTTTGTAGATTATCTATGTCTACTTTGCCCATCCTTGGGCGAGTAAAGATCTTTTCGTAGACACACTTGAGAAGTTTTCTCTCTTGGTACTCTACTGCAAGCTGCCTTGCTCTTCTGAGCTCTGCATTTTTGGGCTCAAGGGAGATAAGCTTGGATATTACAAACTCGTCTGTCATCTGGACATATTTTGTAATGTCATCTGTAGTAAGTCCAAGCTCGCTGTCTGCAAGTATCATTGATTGTATTAGCATGACCTCTGCAGAGCGCACAGTTTTGTGAAAGTAAACTGCCTTAAACATTTGATATCGCGAGATCATCATGGATTCAAAAGAGTATAGTGCAGATTT
This sequence comes from Nitrososphaerota archaeon, assembly GCA_028867275.1. Taxonomy (GTDB): domain Archaea; phylum Thermoproteota; class Nitrososphaeria; order Nitrososphaerales; family Nitrosopumilaceae; genus Nitrosotalea. Next base: position 9,337 of record JAGWGU010000050.1, on the reverse strand, counting down.
GTCAAGTGAGAGCTTCTTGTCGTGTACATCAAGGGAGTGGATTATTCTCATAAAATCCACTTTGGCGTGCTCTGCACCTGTGAAATAGCCATCACGTAAAAGATAATCCATCATGTCGGCACTCAGACCGCCAGAGATTATTTCATTCATGAATTGGTATTTTGAGTTTCCAAATGCTAGTTTGGCAAGAAATTTCTTGTCAAATCCTGATTTTTTTATTATGTCGCCAATTTCAGATTCAAGTATTAGCCTTTGTCCAATGTCTTCATGAGAATTTTTTTTCTTTTTTTGCAAGACCTCTTCGAATAGATGTGAGAATGGACCGTGACCAATATCATGCAGTAGTGCTGCCATTCGAATATTTTCAGAATCGTTTGTGTCAAGATATCCCTTGTCTTTGAGCACGTTTGCTGCCTGGCCTGCAATGTGCATTGTTCCAAGAGAATGTTCAAACCTTGAGTGCTGTGCACCAGGATAGACAAGGTGCGCACCTGCAAGTTGTCGTATCCTTCTGAGCCTTTGAAATACAGGCGAGTCTACAAGTCCCAACTCTTGTGGGTACACAGTGATGAAATCATGAATCGGGTCTACAATCTGGAGATATTTTTTTGCCATATTTTTTCATCTGATATGTTTTGATATAATGTCTCGTACTTGTTGATGAACTTGACTTTTTTCTTGTGATGCGTTAACGATATTCCAGTGGTATTTTTTTGCAAGTTTTCTGTATGTGTTTGCAATCTTGAGCGCAAATGTTTTGTCTTTTTCAAATCTGTCGCGTTTTTGTTTTTTTCTTGAAAATGAATCTGATACTTTGACATCAAGCAGTATAACCATGTTTTCCTTTGGAAGGCCCCGGTCAAGGTTTTCAAGCCACTTTAAATCAAGTCCGTTTACTGTTCCATATACCAAGTTAGACTGGTAATAGCGATTCATGATGACAACATAATTTTTTGCAAGTGCGTCTTTGATGTCCTTTGATCGCTCCCATCTGTTTGCTGCAAGGAGGCAGTGGATCACCTGTGGGGGAAATTTGCGCTTACCCCCAAGAAAGTTCTTTATTTCTTTTCCAACTGGAGTTGTATAGTCTGGAAAACTAAATACCACAGACTTTTTGTTCTTGGTTTTCAAGAAATTAGACAATAATTTTGACTGGGTTTTTTTTCCTGCCTGGTCAAAGCCCTCTATAACAATAATCATCAAAATCCTATTGAATCGGGCAGTAGATAAATTATGAATTTGTTCCACGAATAAAATGTGCTGATATTACCATTGAGCTAATCTGACTAAGGTTTAATAATCAAAAAAGTGCTAAATGATACTACATGGGCATAGGTCATTACATGGTAAAAGAAGTCATGAGAGAGATAGGCAACAAGTCACGCGAGTTCTACGAGTTTGTTCTTCCTCCAGTAGATATGATACTACAAAATGACAGCCTGCTTGTATCAATAGACATGCCAGGATTTGATAAAAAAGAGATCAAACTAAGACTCAATGGCAACATACTCTCAATTGTAGCAACAAGAGAAGACGATATAGAGGGCACAGTGATCTGGAGACAGAGACCGCGCTCAATTGACAAAAAGATAAGATTGCCAATAGAAGTAAAAGACGACGAAAATCCAGCAGCATCTGCAAAATATCGTGATGGTGTGCTTACCTTGACGATACCAACAAAGACTGGAAAGAATATTGCAATAGAATAGCTAACGTTCTCTTAGTGCAACAGCAAGCGTCATTATAACAGCAGAGCCTATCATTCCAATTTCTCCAATGGTATTATTTGCAGAATATAATATTGTAGACCCAACAAATACTGCTGCTGATAGAATTGTACCAGAAAGCAGAACGGTTCTTAATTTTGGTTTGTTTGCCTGCATGTTTTTGTTTTGTTCAATGAATTGTCTTATCTCTGGTGCTAGGGCAATTGCAGCATCTATTGACTTTACAAATCTTCCAAAAGAGATCTTGAGCTCTTCAATATATGCATCCCGTACAATATTTTCTTCTTCTAAAATATTTTGTAGTACATTGATGAATCTGAAATTTACCTTGTGTGTTAGGTACACTCCCTCAAGTATTGATGCCATTCTCATGTAAAGCGCAAGATGTTTTGGCAGCTTGAATGGAAATCTGCTCATTGTTTTGTTTGCAAGCTCCATCAGTGCCTTGACCTCCATCCTGTCAACCTTTGTTCCATGAAATGCCTGTATCGAGAGCGCAAGTCCCTTTTCTATGATACTTCTATCATATCCTGGCATGAGCATTCCAAGATCATCCATTGCAGATACTGTCCTTGTCGGGTCTCGCTCGATAAGTGAGAGATAGAGCCTGATTAGTTTCAGCCTGGTCTTTGTGTCAAGTCTTCCGACCATCCCAAAATCATATAGTATCAGGGAACCGTCACTTGTCACAGAAATGTTTCCAGGGTGCGGGTCTGCATGGAACAAGTCATGTCGCAGTAACATTGTAAAAAAGACCCTGTGGGCACGCACCACAAGCTGTTCCCTGTCAATTCCTGCCTCATCAAGTGCCTTGACATTTGTTATTTTTATTCCAGGGAGATACTCCATTGTGAGTATGTTTTTGCTTGACCTGTTGTCTATTACAGATGGGATTATCAGTTTTGGATAGTTCTGCATGTTTTTCTTGATTGTCTTTAGGTTTTGGGACTCGATTCGATAGTCCATCTCTTCGTTGATTGTTTCGATAAACTGTGAAAGCATTGCCTCTGCGGAATATCTCAGATTTGGGTCAACAAACTTCATTGCAAACGGAATAATTTTTTTGAGTACACGAATGTCTTCTTCAACAACTTTTTCAATTCCTGGCCTCTTGACCTTGATGATCACATCTTTTCCTTGTAGCTTTGCTTTGTAGACCTGCCCAAGTGATGCGCCTGATATTACGTTGGTGTCAACAAAATCAAAACTCTGGTCCATTGGACCAAGATCTTTTTCAATGATTGGCCTTACCTTGTCAAATGATTCTGCAGGAACCTCATCTTGGAGCTTGGCAAGCTCCTCAAGATATGGCTGCGGCAAGATATCAGCTCTTGATGAGAGCCACTGTCCCAACTTGATATAGACAGGACCAAGTGACAGAAATGTTTTGAGTGCCTTGCGTGCATTTTTTTGGTATCTTTTGATATCAACATTTTTTCCTTGTTTTCTTACCCACTCTCTTCTATCCTTTCGCAGGGCAATCACAAGCGGTACTAGCTTGATGAAGGTTTGAGTTGTTCGAAATCGAGAAATTTGTCTTCTCCCCCTTAGAACTCTTTTATCTTTTTTGTGAGAGTATATCCTGCATAGCCTGCAAGTACTGATGCTACAAGTCCTGCAAAGATAGATGTGCTCTTTGCAAATGGCATGTTCTTTTGTAATTTGTAAACACTTGATGAAACTTTTTTTGCTGCAACGATACCGCTTGTGATCCCAACTAGAATTTCTGGAGCATCTTTTATAAGATGACCTAATGGATCTTTTCTTGGATCAACTTTATCCATGTGAACCAAATACTTGTCGTCATATTCTCTGATGTGTAGATTACCATAACGATACTGTTTTTTTGCACCATTTTTTTGACCCAGTACTGTCTCTTTTGCCTCTTCAAGCATAAAATGGCGAACTTCTTTTGGGATCTCGATTTCATCCCATATCATGTCTAAAAAAATGCCTTTGCAGTAAATATACCCTTAGCTTGATTCTTCGACTTTCTTTTCCAAGAGAATCTTTTTCTTTCGTACCTTGAATACTATACCACCTATTCCTGCGGCAATTGCCACAAGTATGATGATTTGAAGCTGGTTTATGTTAGAACTGTTACTTGACTGGACCAGTGGGGCTCCAAATGATACAGTATCAATTTCGGTTATAGTGTGTTGCTGCAATAAAGTGTCTTTCCATGTCAATGTCACCTGAATTTTTTGATCACCTGTTGGTGGAGAATCATAACTTATTGGAATGTTAAACGGTACTGGTGCATCAATATCAATATCGCCAATATACTGGCTTGATTTTTTGATCATTGAATTATCTAGAGGCAGTACAGTCACTTGGCCAAAGACTGCCTTTACGTTTCCTTGGTTGAGTACGTCCCCAATTATCATTTTCTTGCCTGCAATCTCTGTTACGCCAATGTCATGAAGTGAAATGTCAATTACTCCCCTGATGTAGGTTGCAAAGTTTTGTTTTTCAATCACTGTTGCGCCATCCTTGGTGTATTGTAGATCAACTTCATAGTCTACTGCCTGACCCTCGATGCTCTTGTCTGCAAATACTGGAATAACAAGGTCAGTCTTTTCAAGCGGGTTTATTTCTTTTATGAACCACTTGTTGTCTTGTAAAATCTTCAAGCTGTTAGAGTTTGGCGTGATAGAAATTGAAATATCAGATATCTTTGAGGGGGACAAGTTTTCAATTCCTAGTGTCAGGTTTTGCATAACTGCGGTCAAAAGATATGGAGGTGATGACAACTTTATTATCGATACAGAACTCGTTGGTCCAACAATAAAATCTACAGTTCTTGTTGTCGTGACTTGGTTTCCTTGCCCGTCAAAATATGTCACAGCAAATGGTGCGTGGATTGTCTGTCCTGCAACATTTTGTGGAATGAATGTATGGATAGAAAATGTGTTTGATGATCCAGGCTGGACTGTTCCTACCTTCCAATGGTTCTGGTCAAGGACAATTCCCTGAAGGTTGTTTGTACTAGATGTAGTACCGCTATTTTGGTCTCTTTGAATTACAACATCGACGTCATTTAGCGGTGCGGTTCCAGCATCTGATATCTGGATTGTTATATCATTATTTGATGCAGGATTCAAGAATGGGTTTTCTGCCTTGAGGTTTACAATGCTCTTTCCTGTGATTTTGAAGTTAAAGTCAAGAAATGCAGTGCGCTCACCATTTTCTCGTACCCTGGAATATGTAACCTTGACTGTTCCTGAATAGTCATGGATGTTAATTGTCTTGTCCACATTTACAAAGAATGTAAGCGTAAAGGACTGGCCTGCAGTAGCTGTCTGTGTATTGTCAGCTTGGATGAGTCCATTGTTTGCAAGAACCCCTGAAAATCCTGTTGGCAAGCTGAGCAACCCACGGATCCCTGTGATGTCTTCTGTGCCAACATTTGATAGTACAACGGTTAATGGAACATTCTTGTCACCTGGCTCTACCTCGATCTTTTGTCCGGCAGGACCAAAGTATGCATCAAGAAACTTGACATCATTGAATCCATGCTGAAACGGTGACTCACCTGGTGCAAGGTGTTCAGCTGATTGAGCATAGCTTGGGATTACAATTTGTCCTGCAAGCAAAAGTAAAAGAATGACACTCTTGTAGATCAAGTTAGATTTGCCTCCATCTCTTCTTTGAGAATTCTACCGTCTTTTATTGTTACTACTTTATCCACTTGGCCAAATTGGTGTCGGTCATGTGTCACAATGATAAATGTCTGATATAGTTTTCGATTCAGAGATTTGAGTAGTTGTATCGTGGTTTCAGCAGATATCGAATCCAAGTTTCCAGTAGGCTCATCTGCAAGTACCACAGCTGGCTTTGCAATCAGTGCCCTTGTGATTGCAACTCTTTGGGCCTGTCCACCAGATATTTGGTTTCCAAACTTGTGCATCTGGTTTTCAAGTCCAACTGTTTTAAGTAACGTTCTTGCCTCGTCTGTAGAATTTTGTATAGTACCTTGAATCTTTCTTGGCAATGTAACGTTTTCAAGAACTGTAAGATCTGACAAGAGATTTGAAAATTGGAATATGAACCCGAGCTTTGAATTTCGAAATGAAGAAAGTTGGTTATCATTTAGCTTTGACGTATCAACTCCATCAATTATCACCTTGCCCCTTGTTGGCCTGTCAAGCAATCCAATCATGTTAAGCAGAGTTGACTTGCCAGAGCCTGAGCTGCCTACAATGAGCATAAATTCTCCGCGCTTGACTCTAAATGAGAGATTTTTTAGGGCATAGACCTCAGTCTCTCCCTGGCCGTATACCTTGTCGATGTTTTTTACCTCTAACACATAATCAGCCAATTCTCATTGCCTCCACTGGTTCTAGCTTTGTAGCCTTGTATGCAGGATAGATTGATGCTATAACTGCAAGCACAAATGCCATGATATCTGTCTGGATTATGCTTGTCCAGTTGTATTTTACCTCAAGTGGCAAGCTTCCCTGAAATGTCATGTGAGTCTCTTTTGCATATGCTGTATATGTCACACCCATGACAGTCCCAAGTCCTGCGCCTATTGCGCCAATTACCATTCCTTGAAATATGAAAACTAGCAGAACATCTTTTCTTTTTGCACCAATTGCTCTCATTACTCCAATGTCACGTGTCTTGCTTGTGACCTGCATCATTTGTATTGTAACCACTGCAAATGCAGAAGACATCATGCCAAAGTATCCAACTAGGTTGATCAGTGCAATTCCTGACCTGAAACCTCGCAGTGTTGTCTCTGCGGATTCTTCGATTGTCTGGGCCTTGAACTTGTCAGCATTTGATGGAAACGCGGCAAGGAAAAGATTTTTTACATCTTGATCCTTTGATGGATCGTTTAGTCGTACAATAATAGATTGGGTCTGGTGTGGTCTGTCAATTATCTCGCGCAATGTATCAATATTCATTATTACACTATTGTCAAGACCTACAGAACCTGCTGTTGCGGTAATACCAACTATAGTAAGCCTTCGTAAGATGTCATTTCCGTGCTGGTCTTTGAATTTTAGCTTGATGGTGTCACCAACCTGTGGTCCACCAAGATCCCTGTCTACAATAGCTCCTAGTACCGCTGAGTTTCTGTATGAAACATACTGACCGTCTCCGACAGTTTGGAACATCGTAGAGGCCTCTTTATCAAGGGTCGGGTCAACGCCGATTACAGGAACTGAATAATCTCGAATTATTTTTCCATTAATTGTTGCATTAATTGAAGCAGAGGAGTCAATCCTTGGAGCAGCAGCTTGAACATATGGAATTCTCTCCAGCCAGTTTACCAGTACAAAATCAGATTTTGTGATAAAGTCCTCTTGTCGTGTGATGTATACATGACCAAATCGATAGTTTATCTGGTCACGGACAATTGCATCATAAAGTCCCTGAAATATAACAGAATTTACCTGGACTACAAGTATGGCAATTGCAACTGCAAGACTTGCTGCAATTAGACTGCCTCTTCTCCTTGTGATAAATCTGATGCCAATTTGTGCCCTATAGTCCAATAGACGATCATGAATTAGTCTGTTATTTAATGTTTTATCGGTTTATACTTATCATATTAGACAATTATAAATAATACATGTTTGATTTGATATAATTGATGGGGTAATTATATAACAAATGGACAAATTAGACATACAGATTCTTTCACATCTTCTTAACAACTGTAGAAAATCTGACAGGCAGATAGGACAAGAGATCGGCATCTCAGGCGTTGCGGTAAAATCAAGAATACAAAAGATGCTTGACAAAAAAATTATCCAAGAGTTTGCGTTAAAGATAGAGCCTCCTGTTCTTGGGTACAGTGTTCTGTACTTTGTTGTTACAGGAAAAGAGATTGATGACATCCTAAACCAGATAAGATTAGTAGGAGATCCATTCTTTGTTGTTCCCTGTGTTGGTGGTATTACTGTATGCAGCATTGTAGTAAAGGAAAATCCAGCGCAAAAGATGGAGATTGCCAAGAACTTGCTGCGAGATGTCAGGGTGCTTAGTATCTTTGAGGCAAAAAATCCAGAGATACGATCAGATTTGACAAAGACAGACATTGAGATTATGGATATTTTATTAAAAGATCCTAGACTAAAGATAGAAGAGATTGCAAAAAAATCTGGTTTTTCTACAAAGACTGTGACACGTTCACTTGATAAATTACAAAATGATGAGGCCATCCAGTTTACGGTAATTTACAATCCAAAAAACATGGAAGAATTTATTTCGTTTGCAATATTGGTTGGAGTGAAAGGGGATGTCAAAAAGACACTTGCAAGACTTGACAAGACATTTTCTGGATCATTTTTGCAAAAGCCATTTGTGCACATGGACCAGATTGTTTTATTCATGTATACTGACAACATCTACAAGATGGATGATCTTTCTGCTAAAGTGCATGACATAGAAGGAATACATTCTGTCGATTTGTTTATTCCAAAAAAAATTACATTGCAAGACAAATGGGTCCAGGGTGCAATAGTGGAGGCCAAGAAATCAAAGAAGCTGCACCTCATGTCTGAGATACATTCATAACATATTATTTTGTGATTCCAGCAAATGAGGAAAAATGTCTTCAAGGGCAGAGTTCTCTCACTTAGTCTTTACACTTTATCTGTAAATAAGAGAAAGGTCACACGAGAGGTAATAGAGCACCCAGGTGCTGCGGCAATACTTGCAATAGAGAATGGCAAGGTACTGCTTGTAAGACAACACAGATTCCCTCATGGATATGTGCTAGAGATACCGGCAGGAACGCTTGAAAAGGGAGAAAAGCCGTTAAAGTGTGCCTACAGAGAACTGCGGGAAGAGACAGGGCACACGGCAAAGAAGATGGTTCCTCTAATCAAGTACTATCCGTCCATTGGATATAACACGGAGATAATCCATTGCTATGTCGCATCAGGAATAAAAAAAGTAGGAGACCTGCAACTTGACCATGATGAAATAATGTCAGTTGTAAGGATGGACATCAAAAAAGTAATCAAGCTGATAATGTCTGGAAAAATTACAGATTCAAAAACAATCTGTGCTGTTCTTGCCTATAGTACTAAACATCACGTATAGACGGGTTTTACCAGGTCTGCAACATCTGCCCAGCACCTTGACAACTTTTCAAATGTAAACATCAAGTTTAGTAATTGTATTGACCCTTGTTTTTTTGGATCAATTGACGAGCTGACACTTACAATCTTTTTTTGATAGTTTCTATGAAGCGTAATTGCCTCAATTGCAAGCTTTCTGTTGTTTTCAATAAATGATGTGATTGATTTCTCGTGAACGTTTTCTATCTCTTTTGCAACATCGTAGAGTTTTTTTGTGTCAGACTTTGATATTGGCAACTCTGATATTGAATGTGCAAGATCTGTTATCGTATCACCTGCAGTCTCTAGTAAATTAGCTGCAACCCTGTAATCCAATATATCTATATTTCCCAAGTTTAATGCAGTTGCAAGTTTCTTGTCAACCATTGCACTTCGAATCAATCTTACTAGCAAGAAATATTGTCTGTCAATTTCATCGTCCCTGCTTGGCATTGTCTGTAATACAGAACGGTCATCTGATACAAGACATGATATTGTATCCCGGAACATTCCAAGAACAATTGAGCTCAT
>JAGWGU010000008.1 GCA_028867275.1 Nitrososphaerota archaeon | reverse complement strand
AGACCGTGAACTGTGAATATTCTGTTAAAGGTTACAGAATCAGAGATTAGAAAGTTCTGACCTGGGAAGAACAAGTGTGTTCTTATCATCATTGCCAAGACTCCTGCCATGAACAAGAATGCAAGACCTGTAATGGTATACAACAAACCCACATCAGTGTGATGTGTGGAAAACATTATCTGCCAAACTGGACGAGGCTTCTTTAGTTCTAGTACCATGTGACTCCCTCTATTTCATTTGATATCGGTGCAAATAAAACGTTTTTGATGATTGTCAAGGTGTGTCCTCCACTACTAGTGAGCCTCTCATGTTGTAATGCAACAAGCCACAATATTCTCTGCACTGGATTGGGAACTCTCCTGTTTGATCAGGAGCAAACCATGCGTGGTTTACATGACCAGGTACTGCATCTTCAAAGACTACCCAGTCTGGAATGTTAAAAGAGTGCATTACATCTTTTGAATAGATCTCAAAATTATACGCGTGCCCTTTCTTCAAGTGAAGTGTGCTTATTTCCTTGGTTCCGTCAGCATGCTCAAAGCTCCAGAACCATTGCTGGCCTGTAACTTTGATGACTTCAGCATCTGCTGGGATCTCTTCTACTTCCTTTTGGACAACCCATGAATCAACACCAACGTAAACTAGAATTGCAATAACTATACCAACAAATACCCATTCTGCAGTATCATGACCCATCTCTAATGGCCCTCCTTTTCATAGGTTCCAGTGGTCGGATCGTCCAATTTTTCCCATTTGGTAGGAGCCTTGTTTTTTGGATGGGACTCTCTAAATCTCCAAACAAGCCAGATCATGGTACCTGATACAACTGCACCTACAGTAAAGGCGGCAGTAGTCATTCTAAAGAACTCGTTCCAGACTTCTGCCCTCAGGTTGATGTATTGTTTTGCAGACTTTTCTTGGGCGTGTGCAAAGTGTACCTGAGGAACAAGCGCTAGTGCGATTAATGCAATAATTGAAACAGCAATGATTCTTTTCATTTGCTGATTTGACGTGGATTTAATTTTCTATTTAAGCGTTTTGTAGATTGCCAGCGATCGAGTTTGCTTTTCTATTTGCAATATAGAGCGTTTGTAAGATCGCCTTTTTCATCATTCACACAAATTAATTTAACATGTTTTTGTCAGATAGATATTTTATCAGATGGGCAAATTCGGTCTTACTTATGGCACCACCAATCACAGCAATTGCAGAATTTTTGACCCAATGTGGAACGTGCATCCCATTAGCATCATAATCATTTAACAGCCTAGAGATAGATGACTGATCATTTGGATACCTCAACCAGGTATTAATGTCATCTAGCAGATCTGCAGGCGAACTACTTTGCAAGGAACGTAGCAACTGGTCAGAATAAAGAATCTTGTACTCGGGATAACAGTTCAACAGGGTATAGTTTTCTCTACTGTAAAAATTCCAATTATTGCAGTCTACACGATATTCATATTTTGAGTTATCATACTTCCAGCCAAATCCATTTTTCATGCTCAGATTTGGGTATCCATGGCCTTGGACCAGAGTTATGGCATTATCATCATAATTTGTCTTGACCTCGGCATAAAGGGCATTTGGATACAAAAACACCACATCTGGATGGCTAGTAATCGCGTCAAATTCTTTCTTTGTCACATACTCGTTATGTAACACTATAACTCGCTTGTACTGTTTTAAAATATCTGGATTTTTGTCTATATCTTCATCTTTAAGATATGGATAATTTAGCAACTTCAAGGCCCATGCCCCAGCAATGCTTGACGCTTGGATTCCATGTATGCCTGTAGGGATATGGACTGTCAGACATTTTGTATCACATTTGTTATTATAGAAATCGTAAAATCCATTCTTGCCATATGCTGCCTGTGTAAAACTTGGATAGATGAATACGGTATCACGTGGTTTATCAAACAATCCAATATCTTTGTACAAATTATTCAATTCAGGCTTCAATTCTAAAGAAAGTGATATCAAGTTCCCACTTGCGTCATTATGGGGAGTAACATTGAAGAGAAGTTCTTTTAGAGGCAAGTGTAAGATCTGCTCGTTTCCTTCGGTGTTGGATACAACAGTAAGATAATCTCCAGGATTGTTTGGAATGTCATATGAAGAAATAGCATTTGATTGTCCATATGCAGCATAACAAAGAGATAGGCTTGTAATGCATAGACATACCACACAAAAAATGGCAAGTTTCAAACTATACAACCGGACACAATTCCCACAAACTTGAATTTGTATCAAGTATTTGTGCTTATACAACATGGTAAATGTAAAGCACAGCTTTTGAAATTTGACTATTTAGATTTTGGAAATTAAAATTTAGAACTTACGTTAGGAGTCATTTTAAGATAAAAAGGAAAAAGAGGGAAAGTTAGTTTTGGTTTCGACTAGTCTATGCTACGTTTATTGTAGTTGTCAAAGGCGGCGACAATGCGTTTGGATTGTCAATGCTCTGCCATACAAAGATTTGAGCAGTGTATGTTCCAGAGGATTGAGGAGTCCAAGATTGTGCCGGATTGAGCGATTGACCTGCAGTCAATGTACCTGTGATCCAAGATAATGACACAGTCACCCCGTTAGCATCTTGTATTTGTACCAAGTATGCAAATGGTTGATCTCTGTCCTGGCCGTTTGTCAAGTCAGCAGTAATTTGTATCTGCTGTCCTGATTTTACTGCACCAGTAATTGCATTGCCAAACGAGTCAACGATTCTTGGGTTAGATGCCGGTGCTCTTTCGAGTGGTGGCACTATTGTTCCAATGAATGTTGTCGAAGTCAATCTCAATTGATCAGATGGTGTGTATGGCGGTGGCAATGTTCTGTCTCGGTATTCACCTGTTACGGTGTCACCTTCAGCAACGTGCAATCTGTTTCCAGATGACTGGAAGTTTGTGGTAAAGTACACTGTACCTTGGAAGATACCTGTTGCTTCGCCAGTCTCTGTCATGGTGAGCTTGATGCCACCTGAGTCAGAGTCAGACCATACGTTGGTGTCGAACTTGTCAACTGCCTTTGGATTAAGGTTCATGTCTGGGTCAACTATTTGCAATACTCCCTGGCCGTTGGCTGGGTAGCTTGCCTCTAACCACTTGATCTCACCGATGTTCCAGCGGATGAGTGCAGAGCCAGTAACAGTTTGATCTCTTGTGAATTCAAATGATACTGATACACCATCTTGTTCGGTTGCTGGTAGGAATCCATCTGTTGGACCGCTACCAGAGACTACACCTTGTACTCCTGTTGGGAGTAATCCAGAACCGTCAACTCCACCAGTACTTACAATGTTCTTGTCACCTTGTAGGATGACATATCCAGTGAAGATACCTGTGTCGACTCCAGTCTCAACCAATTTGTATGGGCTGAGATTGTTGCCTCTAGTTGATACGGTAACCTTGTTTTCATCATTGTCTCCAATGGTGTCGATAAGGTTTGGATCAAAGTTGTGGTCTGGTGCGACTACGGTAATGTAGACACGGTCAGTCCAGGTGTATACTTTCTGATCGAGTTCAACTGTTGCTCCAAAGTTTGATGTGTAGATGGTCAACTGTATATCTTGGTTGTTTGCACCTACTATCTTGGAACCTGCTGGACCCCAGTCAGTGTATTCTAAGTGGATCTGTTCTCCTCTCTCTAACAAGTTTCCATTGAGTGTCTTTGGAATCTTGATTACAGATTGGAAGATACCTGTGTCTTTACCTGTCTCTACAAAGGTAGATGGCTTTGCATCAAATGCGGAAGCCTGTCCACCAAGCTGTCCCATTGTATTCTTGAATGCGTGGGAATCCCATTCAATCAAGTCTAATGGAACAGTATCAGCAGTCTGTGAATCTAGGTTAAAGTCTGGTTCCACGAGTGTGAGAATCATGTCTGAACCTATGATGTAAACAGATTTGTCTGATTGTAGTACACCGTTTCTTAAGTCAAATGTGGAAGAGTCTGTGACTGTTTGTGTGTGACCTGATGCATCATTGGTATCAGTGTAAGTTACAGTGAGAACATCACCTTGTCTTACACAATAGTTGCTACCAGATGTTGCATTACCGTTATTGCTAGCGGTACTGATACCTGTTGGAGTACCAAATCTGCTATCCTGTTTAGTTGTATAACCAGATGTTCCGTTTATGGAGCCATCCCAGTTATTGACTTTTGGACAGTCAGTACCAGCTGGACCATCAGTGAGCTTGATTGGCAAGTCTGCTTGGAAGATTCCTGCATCTGGAGCGATTTCGGTCATTGGACCTAGATCTCTAACTTGAGAGTATGCTACATCGCCTGCTACAGGTAATGCTGCACTGCCAAGGTTAACGATCTTACCACCCTTGATTGCTGGACCACCAGCTGTTGCCAAAAGCATTGATTGGCCTTGTCTGGTAATTTGGACTGCTACAGGACCGTGTTTATCACCGTTCACATCAACTGCAATATGATCAGTACCAGTTGGTGATGTGTTATAGTCTTGATCATTTACTCTGATGTGGACTAGAACATCGCCACTTGCCAACACGTTTGCAGTCTTTAGTCCACCGATTTTACTAGAGCCTATGATATCTCTGTGCAATGGGAAGACACCTGCAAGACTTGTTGTCTTGGTAGATGCTGGTTGGTTAAAGTCGGAAGAACCTGTTGTTGCACCGATTGTACCAAATGGTACTGGGTACACAGCCTTGTCGAGCTTAACTGAACCAGTATTACCTCGAATGCCTGCGTTGTCAGATATCTCTACCAGTTTGCCAGAGCTATCTCTAAAGTCAACATAGTTGACCTTGATGTTCTGACCTACTGCTGAGACTATGCTGCCATCTTGGCACAATTGGTCTGGAATTTCAAAGTTACCTGTGAAGATACCTGTTGAAGGACCAGTCTCTACTAGTGAGAAGCCAGTTGCGGATAAGCTTGTGGCAAATCCTGCAGCGGTTCCACCGTTAGAGTCAACAAAGGCATTAGTGCTGTTTGTAAAGCAAGAGCCAGTGTTGTCATTTGTGGTTGGACTGGATATTGGAGAGTTGGACCATCTAATGTTGGCTTGGCCAAATTGTACATCTACGAGTCTACCAAATGCTCTACCATCAGACAGTGAGCCAAGACCTGCTTTACCGATTGTATCGGTAGCAACATCTTGTCCACTTTGTATGATTGAACCGCTTAGGTTGGTATTAGTTGGTGCGACTGCGGTGTAAATGTCAACTAAGTCATTGTCAACGTTGAGGTCTGCGTCGTTTAATGTGATTGTCACAGTATCGCCTATCTTGTATGTCTTTGAATCAAATGAAATGACACCAGTGTGAGTTGGTACATCCACTTGCGCAGATACCTGCGTATTGACACCATCTTGACCGAGGTCAAGGAATGTTGCCTGTGGTGCACGTGCTTCAGCCTGGAGCATGTCTTGAATAGCTACAAACTTTACGTCGTGGTTGATTGTCCTCAATGTAGAGTAGGTGTTCGGGTCTAGGATGTTGAGCTGGTTGAGCATGACATATTGGTCAGTGCCTGTGAATACACCAGTGTTGTCACCGGTTTCTTCAAGCTCGAATCTGTAGATGCCGTTGTTTACTCTCTGGTCGTTTGTTAGACCATCACCCTTGTAACCAACAGAGAAGAAGTCTGCTACTGTTGGAATGCCCTTGGTCACCGCCTTTGTTGAGGTCGATGTTGCAAGTGGCAAGGATATACCGGTACTGGTAGTGTTGAACTGGAACATCAAACCAACGTTTGCGTTGGTTGGAATTCCACCCACTCCGTTGACACCAAAGATTCTTGACATCACAAGTGTACCGTTAGCAACCTTTTGATGGTTGTTGTCTACACCTGGAGTAAAGAAGCTACCGTGGTTATCACCAGATAGTTTCTGGGTACCGTTGAGGTTTATGAAATCAATTAGACTTGTAGAGTTTGCAATAGAGATGTAGTGTACATTGTTATTGACCTGACCACTTGTAGCATTGATGAAGGACTTTACAGTCGTTCCTGCACCAGTTACCTGCGAGGTCACATTTGTAGAATACACCAAGAATACCTGGACTCCGGATGGATCAGTACCGTTTGCACCGTTAAGACTTGAGTATCCTCTCAAATCATAGTTCAAAAAGTTGAATCCATGGAATCTGGTTCCTGCAGTAGAGCCACGTGGATCATTGATTGTTTTCAACAATGTCTGCATGGTTGCTGTTGTGTCTATGATGACATGTCCACCGTTAATTAGCTTAACCTGTGGGTTAGTGCCAGTATTGTTTACAAATGTAGGAACTGCACGGTTGCTAAATGATTCGTCTTGAGCAATGTCAGGATCGGTAGAGTTACTTATACCACCGAAATTAATTTTCATGGTACCGTTTGAGAATTTTGTGATGGTTCCCTGTTTACCGTGCATGACACTTGGGTCAAGAGCTAAGGTATTGAGGGATGGTTGACCACTTGTCAATGAGAATGGAGTACCAATCTTCATTGTAGTGATTCTGTCAACTGAGCCATCATAATCGTTCAAATGTTCAGTAATCTTTGCGTTCCTGTTTTGATCATTGTCAGTCAATGTAACTGTGAGTCTCTGGCCTGATGCCCAAGTATTGTTGGTTGAACCCTCAGTAATTGTACCAAATGCGAATCCACCTACTATTGATCCTCCGATATCGTTGTATCTGAAGGTAGCAGACTGGCCTCTTATGCTTGGATCATTTACTGTGACAATGGTAGAGTGTTTTGCTCCGTCCCAGTTTCCAAATACACCAGTGTTTACACCGCCCTGCTCGATGAACGTAATTGGTTCAGAGCCTAAGGAGATGCTGGATGTTTTTAGTGATGCTGGGTTGCCTACAATTGTTGTTGAACCGTTGAGTTGCTGTTTACCGTTTGCGGCAAAGTTGACAACTCTAACAGACGGGTTTGATGCCGCTGCGTTGATTGTCAATTTACCGTTATGGTTGAACATGAAGGTGGTCAAGTTGCCGACTAGGTTTTGCATTCCTGCTCCACCGTCAGCATCAACTGCACCGTTTCTGGTGAATGCCTCATAATACAATGTATTATTGTTGGCATTTGCACCCCATGTCCAAGAGTCGTCCTCTGTTGGGTCAATGTTAAGTTGTGGGTCGTTCATTGTCAAGAATACTTGAGAGTTTTCTGGATAGGTTGACCTATCTGTTGTAACTGTGATCAGGTTCTGTGGAATTCTATCAAAGGTCAAGTTGACGATTTGGTCGCCACCGTTCTTTTGATAGTCCACTGTTACTGCGCTTGGAATTGCAGAGAAGTCATAGAGCTGGATTACTGGCCAAATTTGACCATATTCGGTCATGTTTTTGCCAGAGCCAAAGCCAGATGTATTGATGTTAAGAGTCTTGTTTTGTCTTACAACATGTTCCATTTGACTTATGGTTAGACCTGATCCTCGTGTATCAGTACAGGCACCAAATGTATTTGTGCTAATTGGGTTGCCTGCAGTGTGATTCGTAGAAACAAATGCACCTCTTGCAATGGTGAAACCCTTTGTATCTGCAAAGTTCAATCCACCGAGGTTTTTACCTAGGGTTGAATCTGATCTACAAAAGCCACCAAAGTTGAGGCCTTTACCACTAACTGCTGCAGTGTTACCTGCTGCAATTGCTTGATTTCTATCTGCAAAGTACGCATACCAGTTTCCGTCTGTGCCCTGAGCCATTCTCAATCTCTTACCGTTGACGGTTACGACAGGTTCACCATAAGCCTGGTCTAATCTGTTTATATCAGGATCAGCCACGACTACTTGGATTACTTGAGGACCGGCAAAGTAGTTGTTGAATTGAGAGTTCTCAGCAGAGACGAACAAGTTGGCGTTTGTTGCTGCATGTGCTGCTGGCATTGCGGTTGGCAATGCAATAGCTACACTGCTAGCAACAAGTATTGTTAATAGTGTTAGACTAGTTATTTTTCGTATTGTTTCGTTGTACATAGTTATTGTAATTTTTGACCGGAAATTGATATATAAGCATAATGGACGAATTGTTCATTTCTTTGTGTAGATTTAGGTAATTTGCACATCATGAGACAAATTTATGAAAAATGTGTTATAGCACCATAAAGAACTTACAAATTCGGCCTTTTTTTGGTGATCCCACCAGATCTTTCAGTTTTTTTCTCGAATTAGTGTAGCCATTGAAAACAGTATGACCGAAGTAACACAGAGAATTGTGCCTACCAAGAATAGTATGATCGAAGCCATCAACGAGCCCAAAAATATAGTCTGCTTGTTTAGATATGCATCAAGGAACTGGTATCCAAGTACAGAGCCAATTATTACAAGTGCCACACCGGGAAATCCATAAAATGGAATCGGATGTTTGACTGAAACAAATTTCAAAGTGTTCATCAGTACTGCAATGCCATGTGGAACCGGATGTTCTGTGGAAGAGTCATCATCATAAGATACAGTGATTGGGACCTCGGCAACAGAGAGTCCCTTGTTTGAGATTTTAAGCAATATTTCTGTTGATATTGCCATGCCGGTTTCAGTGGGATGAATTGATTCTATTGCCCTTTTTGAATATGCTCTAAAACCAGACTGGGCATCGGTCACCTTAAAGTCGGTTCCAAAATTTGCAGCCGATGTTATTATCTTGATTCCTCTTTTTCTATACCCTGGTGTTTTGGATGCCGTATCTAAAAATCTTGAACCTATTACTACATCAACATTATTTTCTTGCAATGTATTTATCAAAAGTGGAATTTGTTCAGGGTTGTGCTGTCCATCACCATCCATTAGAACTAGAATATCTGTATTTTCCTGTCTTGCCCTGTCAAACAATGTGATAACAGAGGCTCCATAACCTTCATTTTTTTTGTGTGAGATTACTGTAGCTCCATTTTGTTTTGCAATTTGTGCGGTATCATCAGTAGAGCCATCATCTACAACTATGACTTTATCAGAATATTGTAGGGATTTTTTGACCATATCACCTATTGATTTTTCTTCATTATATGCGGGAATGCCTACAAGTTTCATTATTAGTACAGACTCTATCTGTCTTCTAATTTAGTTTGCGGTTACAGGCCCAAATAGTATTTTGGTAAAGTAAAATTCCGTTCAAGTTTTAAGGCACTTGATTTTATGCAAAATATGGCAAACTCGAAAACAGGTTCGGGGGATGTAAAAATGCCAAAAGTCAACCAAGTTTCAAACAAGATTCTCCCTTGGGCAGTCTTTATCCCTACACTGGTTATTGTATTGATAAGCATAATTTCAGTAATTTTTCCTGCCCTTGTAATACGTACAACAAGTCCTTTTCATTCAGACATTTTAGAAACAGAAGTAATTGATCCCTTTACACCAGGATTTCTTGCAGTTCCGTTAATCATTACAAATGTCCTGGTTTTAGGAATTGGAGTTGCATACTACAAGGGAATTAAGGTTAACAATATCTTGAAAAAAATTTCAAGTTTTGAAGTTTCAAAAAAACAAGCTGCTATTGGAATAATCATAATACTTGCAATTTTTTGTGCCATAACTGCAGGAACACTTGCAAAAGAGGAGACATGGGAAGACTACAAGAGAGTAAAAGAAAGATTACAGTCATGGACCATTTCTGACTTTACACATAGCTTTGAACCGCATGTAAAATACCTGCTTCTTTCGGGATCATTACACATCTTTGGAAACATCAGGGCAATTCCGTTTATCACAAGCATTGCATTGCTTTTGCTTGTCTATTTTTTCACTGCAAACATCACACAAAAAAAGTTTGCAGGAATCATATCGATGGCAGTGTTGCTCCAAAGCGACATATTTGTTTCATACAGCACCACTGCAAGCTATGACAACTCGTGGATAGCCTTGTATCTTTTCTCACTATACATGATCCAAAGATTCTGGCAATCATCTCCTGTACCATATTTTATTTCCATATTTTCAAAGGCACTAACCGTTGCATTTCTTCCCATGAGTTTGTACTTTATAGCAAGATCAAGTCTTTCAAGAAGATCAAAGGTTTACTCACTTGCCTCCTATGGAATCATTGTAATAATACTTGCATCTTCATTTGTCATCTTCAAGAAAATTTTGCCTGGTGGAGATACTGGATTTAATGATGTAGAATTTTGGCAAGGATTTTCTGCAATGGCAATGCAGATGAGATTTGATTATGTAATCTTGATCTTTTTGCTTCCGCTAACTGTAATGTTGTTTTTTGCCTCACGTAGAGGAGTACTACATGCAGATTCCATCATGATAATGATACTTGGAATGTTGTTAACATCTCCATTTTTGGTGGCCATAACAAACCAGACAAACCAGCCATACCGATTTGTCTCACTTGCTGTGTTCTTTGCAGTCGGAGTGGGGGTTTTGTTATCAAATAGAACTAGGAAACAGGTCGAAGTATAGTCCAGTAGGTAGTTACCTTGTCTCCTTTTACTACTGGATAACCATCATGATCTGCAAATGCCAAGAGTTCATTTGAGTTACCACTCTGTGCAGAAATTAGATTCTCAGATACAATTGTAGAAGACGGGTGTATTAGAACATCAGTTGCCTTGATAAGCTCATACTTTTGATCTCCTATTGATATGATTTTTTTATGTAAGAGAGGAGAATTGCCATCAAGAAGGGCGTTTAAACTTGCATAATCAGTTATTATCACCTTGTCTGTCTCAAGATACGCAACAAGGGCTCCATCAGAGTTTTGTACTTTTACCTGAACATGGATTGCCATGTTATTCTGTGGGCTTTGTGCATACGAGTTTGCAAATGATACCATCAAAACAAATGCAAAGGCAAGAGCAAGTAGTGATTTCACTAGACTAAAAATCCATGCAAGCCTAAATAAACTTGGCTTTGTTTTTTGCCATCAACTTACAGTTTGAATTTTGTTTTGAAATTATTTTCTAAAAAAATCATTTGATTATTTTTTTGTCAAGTAGGTATTGGATTGAATTTACATAGTCATAGTCTGATACAACCCCTTGCGACCACCACTGTGCTACGTCTTTTTGCCATGATGGGATGTGCTCAAAGGTAGTGGTAGGTGTCACTTGACTATCTGTCTTGATCAGGCCACTTGAGATGAAATATTGTATGTCTTTACTAAATTCTGCATTGTCTATTGCCCCATCATGCCACTTTCTTGCATTGTCTTTTACCCAGAATGGAATCTGTGTTGTGGCACTTTGTTCAAGTTGCTGCTTTAGCTTGTTTGCAAGTGCGATTCGTTGCTTGATTTGTTCATCAATGGAATCATCTGTAGCATGTGTGGTGTTTTGTGTACCAGCCTGTGTTGTAGGCGGTGTTTGTGAGGAAGGCTGTGTTGAAGGTGGTTGTACAGTTGGAGAGGAAGAGGGTGTGGACTGGACAGAGGTTGCTTTGAAATTAATATTTACAGTACCCGATGCAAGTACTGGTGTTGATACGTAGATTACTTTGACTTGGTACGAGCCATCATTTTCCCAGGACTGACCTTCTGCTTTTATTGTCTTGGAAAATGTTCCATCTGGTGCAAGATTGATCGTTCCAATTTGCACCAGCACATTAAACGGGTTGAAAACTTGCAGGACTGCGCTGTTTGAGGTACCAAGGGACGATATTGTTCCTGATATGGTTATGGTGTCTCCTGCAACATAGGACTGCTTGTCTGTCAGTAACGTGATTGGTGTAGCACTCTGAGCAAGTGCTATTCCAGGTGTCGTTACCAGAATAATTACAAGAAGTATTGAAGTTGTTCTCATGTGATTAGACTTGATTTTTAGGAGTATTTATGATTCAAGTATCTCGGATACGCATTTCTTGTCATTGCACTGAAAAATAGGCTTTAAAAATATCATAGAGTTCTTTTTTGTTACTTTTTCCATTATGTTCTCTCTGCTCCTTATCAGAAACTTTTACTGTTTTGAATATTATTTCTTCAGGCATTGCCATTATATTTGTAAGAATTTTCTCATTTATAAGAAGAATCAATTTTTCAGTTAATATTTTTTATAAATTTTCCCTCTATGATCGGTTTCTACTACAAAGATTATCATTTTGCTTTGCTGTAAATCTAAAATTATCCTGTAATTGCCTACTCTAAGTCTATAAAATGGTGAATTTGTTAGTCTTATCACAACTCTGAATGGATCTTCTACGCAGTTTAATACTGAATCATAGATCTTTTGTGCGTTTTTTGTATCAATTTTTTCCAATTGCTTTACAGACTTTTCAGACCAAATGACTTGCCATGTCATTCTATTTTAGCCCTAGTTTCTTTTTCACTTGTTCTGATGTATACACACGTCCTGCTTTGATGTCAGCAACGCCTTCTTCAATATTCTTGATCACTGTCTTGCTTAATACGTCATCATCTTGGGCGATTTTTAAGAGTCTGGCAATCACTGATTCATAGGTTTCTCCAGGGTGGTTCATCTGCTTTTTGAGATCATTTTTGATCTTTTTAGAAAGCTTGATTGTACTTTGTTCCATGGTATAATGTGGTATACCACGGTATAATATAAAAAGTATTATGAGTCAGAATTTAAACAAAAAACGGACACAGAAAACTGGTGCGTTATTTTTCCAACCCAATTGTTGGAGACCATATCTACAACACCAACAGCTCTGATATCTTTCCAAAACTCCATGGCCCGCACTGGTCTTTTTCTACCTTGACCAGTCCCTTGTTTTTCATTTGAGATATGATGTATACTGCAAATGGCAACGCCCCTGTTGCTCCAGGCGAGTTGTAATTTAATATGTGAAATGACCTTTCACCTGATGTTACAACTGCATCTGTGACAAACTTGCCGCTCTTGTCAATTATGGAAGATCTGATTCCTGCAGTTCCCCTGTGCTTGAATTTTTTTGGGTCTACCTTTGGGAGAAATTCTCTTACTCGGTTTATCATTACTGTCTTGGATAAAGATGACAAGATCTCGCCAGAGGCAAGTGAGAGAAACTGCGAGTCAAACAGCATTTTTGCTGCACCTGAGGAGAGCATCTCCAGTATCTTTGATGGCATTTTTCTCACATTCTCTGATATGGTATATCCATAAGGACTAAACACTGGAACTGCGTTTGGTCCCACCTCACACCTTCCGTCAGAGCGTACAATCCAGTGTGGATCCAAGAATGGGTACTCGGGATGTTTGGGTACTGAATATACGCTTGTCTTGGTAAGATGTCGGTATTCGGGTTCTGCCTGCCAGTACTCTCCCCTAAAATGAATGTCTGTAAGATCAGTTCTTACACCCATCTGGTGTGCAAGATCAATTGACATGCCGCCTGCAGCATTTATCAAAAAACTAGTTTGGATGACACCATTGTTTGTTTTTATTTCAAGGAAATCTTTTCTGTCCTGGATAGACTCGGCTCTTGTATCTAGCAGAAACGTTGCGCCATTTTGTTTTGCATCTTCCATGATATATTTTGTCAACACACCATAATCCACAGACGCGTCCTTTTTGCAATAGATTGCCTTTTGGCAAACCACTTCGGGCTCTTGTTTTTTTACTTCGGTCCCATCAAGTAAAATAATCTCGTCTTTTTGCAGGCCGTTTTGCTCACCCCATGACATGTACTTTTCAAGCCTCTTGATTCCTGGCTCGTCAAGTGCAACCTCGAGTACGCCGTCCTTTTTGAATTGGAGATTTTTTTGTTTAGAATAAGTCTCCCACATCTCAAAGCCTGCCTTTGCTGCCTTTGCAAATAATTTCTTTTTTTCAGGATCATAAAGAAACGGTGCATGAACCTTACCTGTGTTTCGCGAACTGGTATGAAATCCTACCTGTGGAGATTGGTCCAGTACGAGTACCTTGCTTGATGTAATTTGTGACAGAAAATATGCAAGCGATGTTCCAAGTATTCCGCCTCCAATTATTGTAACATCTGACTTCAATTATTTTGTGTCAGATACCTGTCAAAATTAGGTGTTGTGTCTAGTCTTCTCTGCCGTGTTTTTGCTTTCCGTTATGTGTTCCGTGTTCCTGGCCGTGTTGGTTTGGTGGAAACTGGGCTGTATTTTGGAACGTGTTGTTATTTTTTTGATCATGTGACTTTATCTGTCCCAGTCCGTGTTGTGTTGGTACAAATTGGGCGGTATTTTGGAACGTGTTGTTATTTTTTTGATCATGTGACTTTATCTGTCCCAGTCCGTGTTGTGTTGGTACAAACTGGGCGGTATTTTGGAACGTGTTGTTATTTTTTTGATCATGTGACTTTATCTGTCCCAGTCCGTGTTGTGTTGGTACAAACTGGGCGGTATTTTGGATAATGGTATTTCCTTTTTGCCCGTGAGAATCTTCATGGTTTTCTTGGTTGTTTCCAATTATCATCTCTCTGAACTGCTTGAAATCTAGCTGGAGCTGTTTGTGCTCTGAACTGAATTGCTGGTTGATTTGTTTGAGCTGTGCCTTGCATTCATTCATGATGTTCTTCCTGTCTTGAGGACTTGCATCTTTTGCCTTTTCCCGGCAGTCTTTGATTAGTTGCTTTGTCTGGGTCTCTTGTTGCTTGAATGCATCATGGATCTGGTGTATGAATGAGGAGATCTGCTGGCCTGGATTTGTTCCATTTGAGAAACCAAATGTTATCGTGGTTCCGTTTGGCAGCGTGATGTTTACACTTGTTGCATTTGAGAATCCAAAGTGTATCTTATTTTCTTTGTCATCATGATTGTCATTGGCTTTGGTCTCATTTTGGTTTTCATGGTTGTCATTTTGATTGTTATCACTTTCGGTATTTTGTTCATTTTCATTGTCTGAGAACACATTAGGAATTGTGACAGAGCCTGCAAGTACTACAATTAGAAGTATCGCCGCTAGTTTTTGCATTTGAGGTGTTTTTGCAGGTTTTGGTATTAAGGTTCAGTAAGGAATTGCACGCAAGGCTTAAATGAAAAAAGGGTACCTGATGATTTTTTGTCATACATGGGAAATCACGGTTTCCAGTCACAATAAGATGCTATGATCTTTCTCTAGGAAATCATTTTTTAGACAAGTCTTGAATTGTCGATCTTTTTCTGAAAAATAGGAAAAAATAGGAAAAAATTGGCCTGTTTGTGTCTGACATAATTTTGATGTAAGGAAACTTTAACCGGCTATTCGGTTTTCTGTAAAGTTTAGGTGGGGACATGTTTTGGCAAGGCAATATTTTTGTTAAAATACACGTCTTTGGTAAATGATTCCATTGCATTCTAGAAAAGATGAAACTGGGAAAATTTCAGCGATTGTCAATTTTAGAATTTACCAATCTACTAGATCTCACAGTGGGTTGTCTAATTCAAGCTCTGTTTTTTTGCCTTTAGAACTTGCCATTTTTAACATTACTTGTTTACTTAATGCAGAATCAAGTGACAAGAATTGTTTAACGATAATACTTTTTTTGTTCAAAGAATAGAGTTGAACGTTCCCAAATTTTCTTGTAGGAATAAATATTTCAAATTTTTCCAACATTGGCCAAACCTTATAGAATGTAGTTTTAGAAATTCCAACATTTTCGATTATCTCTTTCTTTGAATAGTCGCTTCCATTATCTAGAAAAAAATCAATTATCCTAAGTTGTGCTGAATCTCCCAAATACTGGATAAATAATGAGTTTGTCATGTAATGTCCTTTTATTAGCATTGAAAGTATTTATTCTATACCGTTCAAAGGTACTATAGATGGACTTCTCTGACGAGGAAATTATGGCACACATCATACATAAACTCTACAGGCGAGGAAATTGGGGAGAGAGTCACACCTCATTTGAGAATCTCAAAAAGGGCTTCAATCAGAGAGAGCTTGGTAAAAAGGGTCTAAAAAGAGTCGATAAAGTAGGAGAGCAAATGATCAAAACTGGCTTGTTGCATTCAAAGCAAACAAAATATGGACTGGAAGTAAGCTTGGAATTCACACGAAAGGATGAACTCATTGACATAATGAAAAGGGTCTTCCATGATGACGAATATGTTTAATATTAAAAAGGATGTCTCAGACTTTTTACGCTATTTCCTTACCTAGTGGATCAATTTTTCTTTTAGTTGAGGCTTGGACAGTAATGATACCTAGTCAGAAATCAGCAATATGTCGATCATGGATAGTCAAGTGATAAGACACATGCCTTGACAACTTTATTTTTGTTAAAATACACGTCTTTGGTAAATGATTCCATTGCAAAAAGTTGCCAGAAAGAATACAGAGGCTGAAAAAATTTCAGAAATTGCTGAAATTTTGGGGCTGCTAGATGAGACCCACAGAGGAAAGGACTGGATACTGGAACAGATAAAAAAATCACGGGTCAAGGCGCCTTTCAAGCATACCATGAATAGCTTTCAGATTTTAAAGTCATGCCCTGCAGGTTTTGTGTCTAATGTTTTACAGGTCTTAAGAGGCGATGACTTTGAGAACTTTGGGGATGTCAAGACACTCACAAGGACTTATCACTGGTTCTTTTGCGACATTGTGGCAGGTTCCAATCCTACCGTTCCTACAAAGGACCAGGTAAGAAAAGTAGTTGCAATAAACGAGATTGTTGCAAGGGTTGAGACGTTTAAGAACAGAGACAAGGATTCTACTGTAATTTTATCGACAGGGGACGGCATGGCAATTGGATTTTCTGACAGCCCTGAAAAACCCTTGAAGTTAGCTATCGAGGTTCACAAGGCACTCAACAAGTACAATTTACAGAGAAGAGGAAAGGAGAAGCTTTTGATTCGAATAGGAATTGACATGGGGCCGGTTTATTTTATTAAAGATATCACAGGACACGCAAATGTTTGGGGTCCTGGAATCATAGTGACAAGGAGAGTCATGGACCTTGCAGGAGACATGCAGATCTTGGCATCGTCAAGAATTGCAGACGACATACGCAGACTGTCACCAGAGTACAAGTTCATCATGCACCCAATAGGGGATTATTCAATCAAGCATGGCGAGCAGCTAAACCTGTACAATATCTATGGAGATGGGTTTGGAAACAAGATTGCTCCGCGCAAGTCAAAGGTGCCAAAGAGCAACCAGGAAAAAGAGATAAAAACAACAAACAACTTTGTATTTAATAAAATTGAGATTGACTTGGAAGTAGTTGATACCAAGACAATGCTTACACATCACACATGGACTTGGAATGTTATCAACATAGCAAAGGAACCAAAGGAGCAGGTGTTTTATTATCTGGATGGGGACGTGCCAAAGGAGTTTGCAGACATGAATGTAACTGTAAAAGATGAGAGGGGAAACAAGCTTGAGATACAGAGTCTTAATGTAAACAAGCCATACCACAAGGAGTTTAATGTAAAACTGAATCGTCCCTTGAAGCCAAGGCAGAAAAAGATTTTGATATTAGAGTATGACTGGGAGGAGCCTGAGCGCACATTTTTCTACAGGTTTGCATCTGACTGTAAAAAATTTGTGTACAATTTTATCATGTCAAAGAAGATGGATCTAAAGACACGTGTTCTCAAGGTCGACACTGAAACAGGATACAAGATACATGCCACTCCTCCACCTCTTGTGAGTTATTCTGCAAACAAGACAAGTGTCAAATGGTCTAGAGCAAATCTGCATGCATATGATGCGTACCAGTTTGACTGGTAGTTTTATTTCAAGTATCCAAGTTGTAGTTTTGAAACTAAGATATCTAGACACTCTTGCGGCGTAAATTTTTCGGTCTCCAAGATCACTTCAGGATTCTGAGGCTCTTCATATGGGGATTGTAATCTGTGAGGTTTGTAATCTCTCCATTCTTTGCCTTTTGGTACAATCCCTTTGGGTCTCTTTTCATGCACGTATCCAAGGATGCCTTGACATAGACCTCTACAAAATTTGGAATCTCTTTTCTTGCAAGACCTCTTGTCTCTCTATATGGTGATATGATTGGGATAATAGCTGTAATGTTGTTTTTTACCATCAGCTTTACTACCTCGATTATCCGTCTGTTGTGTTCTTTTCTGTCCTCTGGTGAAAATCCCAGATCCTTTGATATTGTCTTTCTCATCTCGTCACCATCCAAGACGATGGCAGATAACATTTTTTTCTGGAAATATTCTTTTAGCAGGTTTGCCAGTGTAGTCTTGCCAGAGCCTGGAATTCCTGTTAACCAGATTGCAACTGCCTGCATACCTGTCAAGTTATAGTCTTACTTGAGACCTTTCACCCAAGAGGAACTGGTGTTTTTTTAGATGATGGTTTGTGATCTCAGAGCCATGTGCAACTATGCTGTCTGATATGGTAATCTTGGCATCTATCTTGCAGTCTGCCATAATTATGGAATTTTCCACATCACATTGTTTTATAGAACAGTTGTTGTCAATTGATACATTTGGCCCAATTCTTGCTGCAGGACCAATGATACAATTGTCCCCTATTATTACAGGACCTGTGATAAACGAGTCCCTAGATACGTTGGTGTTTTTTCCTATAGCAATATTTCCTTGTATTTTGGTATCGGCATCTATACGGAACTGGTTTTGTGTTCCTATAGTATCCAGGACTAGCTGGTTGGCATGCAAGATATCCTCGGGGGTACCTGTATCCTTCCACCAGCCCGTTACAACATCATACTCAATTGTATTTCCCTTTTCCATTAAAAGTTGTAAAGCTTCAGTTATCTCCAATTCTCCCCTCCAGGATGGTTTTAGGATATCAATGATGTCAAATATTTTTGGAGTAAGAAAGTATACCCCAATTACTGCCAAGTTTGATGGAGGGATTTTTGGCTTTTCCACTATTTTTTTTATTTTTTTTCCGTCAAGCTCTACTACGCCAAACCTTGATGGATCGTCTACTTCACACAATAATATCATGGCGTCTGCTGCAGATGATTGGAATTTTTTTGTATAATCTACCAGCCCTTTTCGCAGTATGTTATCACCAAGATACACAACAAACCTGTCATTTCCAATGAAATCTTTGCAGAGTTTTATTGCATGAGATATTCCTGCTGGCTTGTCTTGATAGATATAGGTAATTTTTACACCAAATTTAGAGCCGTCTCCATAGAACTCTTTGACTTTTTCTGGATAAACGTCTCCAATTATAATTCCAATATCGGTGATTCCTGCCTCCCTAAAGTCTTCAAGGGCATATTGCGACATTGGCTTGTTTGCAATTGGCAAGAGTTGCTTTGGACCTGTATGGGTAAGCGGCCTAAGTCTTGTCCCGTGTCCTCCGTGAAGTAGTATTCCTTTCATTTTGATCTGGGTTATCATACGGAGTATATTTCAATTTGGTTTGTTCTTTATTTCTTGTATAAAACGGTCCAGCCCTTGTTCTACTGGCATGGGTTTTTCGTTTAAAAGTTGGGTTGCCCTTGACACATCTAGTGACGAGTCTCTTGGCCTTTTTGCAACCCAGTTCATATCTTTGATACTTGATTGTTTCAGCAGACTCGTGTCAAGTCCTAGTTTTTTGGCCACAAGTACTGCCATGTCATATCGAGATATCCTTGTTGCACCTGCAAGATGAATTGTACCCAGTATTTGTCTTGTCGATATCTCAATTAGCATTTGACTAAGGTTTGGAACAAAAGTCGGGGAGGTGAATTGATCAGTTACAACACTAATCTCTTTTTTTGATTGTAGATTCTCAATTACAAAAGACGGAAAACTCTTCTTGGTACCATGTATCCCAAATGGTGTGCTTGTTCGTGCTATGCACCAGTTTGATGCCATGTCTTGCACAGCAAGCTCGCCTTGGTATTTGGAATAGCCATAGTAATCAACTGGGTTTGGAGTGTCAGACTCTATTTTCATTCCTTTTTCTCCATCAAATACATAATCTGTTGATACATACAAAAAGAAAGATCCGTGTTTTGCGGCTTGCTTTGACAAGACCTCGGTTGCTTTTGCGTTTATCTGCAATGCCAAATCCTTTTCTTTTTCACAGAGATCTACATTTGTCATGGCAGCAAGGTGTATCATTACATCTGGCTTGACCTCCTCAACTACTTTGGTCATACTTTCATTATTTACAAGATCAAGTTTTACTGGAATACCATCAAGGGGTTTGGCATCATGATAACAAGAATAGACTTGATTTTGTGATTTTACAAGGTCTTTTACTACCTGGCTTCCGACCAATCCTGCAGAGCCAGTTACAAGAAATTTCATTTTTTTACCAGTTTACAGTCCAGGGTTGTGGATGTAGTGTCTTTTCATTTGTAAGAGGTTCCCACCAGGTTGGGTTTCTTTGGTACCATGAGACTGTTTCTTGTAAGGCTTGATCAAATTCATACTTTGGCTTCCAGCCTGTTGTCTTTTGTATCTTGGAGGAATCAATGGAATATCGCTTGTCATGGCCTGGCCTGTCTCCAACGTTTTCAATCAGGTCCAATGGCTTGTTCATCAGTTTGAGTACTTTTTCCACCATGGATCTGTTGGTGATCTCGTTCCATGCAGTGATGTTGTATGTTTCACCTGACTTGCCCTTTCTCATGAGCGATTCAATTGCCTCTACATGGTCTAGTACGTATATCCAGCTTCGAATCTGATATCCTCCGTCATAGAGAGGAACCTTGAGGTTCTTTGATGCCCGGATGATTGTTTTTGGTATCAGTTTTTCTGGAAATTGATATGGGCCAAAATTATTTGTGCATCTTGTGGTAATGCACTTTATTCCATATGTTCTGTGATATGCATTTACCAGTAGATCTGCCGAAGCCTTTGTTGCAGAATATGGGTTACTTGGTTTTAGGTTGTTCTCTTCTGTAAAAGAGTCTTGGTTTTCTGCATCGCCGTAAATTTCATCAGTTGATACATGTATGAAGAGCTTGTCTGATTTTCTTGCAGCCTCAAGCAATGAATATGTTCCCAGGACATTTGTCTCTATGAACGGTTTTGGGTTTGATATGCTCCTGTCAACATGAGTCTCTGCTGCAAAGTTTACTAGAATGTCATTTTCTTGTGCTAGCTTTGATATGGTCTCAGAGTTTCGGATATCATCTTTTATGAAATTATATTTTGGGTTTTTTTCTACATCTTTTAGATTTTCAATGTTTGAGCCAATAGTTAAGCTATCTAAATTTGTCAACTTGTCTCCGGGATTATTTTTTAGGTAATTTCGGATAAAGGCACTTCCAATAAATCCAGCTCCTCCACAGACCAGAATATTCATGATTTCAAAGTAGCCAAGTTATTATTTATTCCCATCTAGTAATTATTGATATACAAAATTATTGTCTGCGTTTTTTAGCGTTGGCAGTTCGAGATCTTTTTTTATCATGACTGGTTTTTCTGTTGGCCACTTGATGGATATGTCTTGGTCATTCCATAAAATTCCCCTCTCATGCTCTGGTGAATACTCGGAATTGATTTTATAAAGCACATCTGCTGTGTCGCTTAGCACGCAGAATCCATGCGCAAAGCCCTCTGGAATATAGAGTAGTTGATGGTTCTTGTCTGAGAGGATCTCGCCTACCCATCTTCCATATGTGGGAGAATTTTTTCGTATGTCAACTGCAACATCAAATATTTCTCCTCTTGCTACTATCACTAGCTTTGCCTGTGCTTTTGGATCTTTTTGGTAATGCAGTCCTCTCAAGACTCCCTTGATGGAATGAGAATAATTATCTTGAACAAATTTTGTATTGATGCCATTTGCGCTAAAAACAGATTCTTTAAAGCTCTCCATAAAAAAACCTCGTTCATCTGAGAATGCTTGAGCATCTACAAGTATTATTTCTGGAATTTCTAGTCTTTTGAATTGAAATGGCATGATGAGGTGTATAACCCAGCATACTAATAAATTTCGATCATAATGTGCATTTTTAAATGAAATTAGAAAAATCACCAGGAAATACAACAGGAAAATAATGAGACCGTTGGATCTGTATACACTTCTAGATAGACGAACATTTGACAGACGATTCAACATATTCTGGCGGAATAGATGATGGAGAGATCATAACTTTGACTTGATAACATAATAGGAGAATAAGCTATGACAATGATAAGAATAGAAATTACAGAGGTACTAAGATTTGGACGGCTCTACATATTAGCGATGTATTGAGTTAATATCACATTGCTAGTTTGTTCAAAATAGCAGGACTAAGTTTATCTGCATTCAAGTAACAAGTTAAATATTCAAATTAATTTCAAATATTAACAAAGAATGCATAAAGAAAATAACAATATACCCAGTATCAAGTCAAAGATTGGAATAGTCATTCCCGCCTTGAATGAAGAAAAGAGTATAGGAATGGTCATAGACAAATTAAGGACTGTAATGAAAGATTATGATTTTGAAATTGTCGTAGTAGACGGTAAATCTAATGATCATACGGTAGAGATTGCAAGACAACACAATGCCCAAGTAATAATACAAAGAAAGAAAGGATATGGAAATGCTCTTTTTGGAGGATACCTATATTGTACAGAAGAATTAGATTGCAACATATTATTGACTATTGATGCAGACAATACCTATAATGCAGAAGATTGTCCAAAAATGATTGACAGGATTTTATCAGAAGATTCGGATTATGTAGTAGGAAAAAGACTCGTCACTAGTCAATCAATGAGTACAAGTCATAGATTTGGTAACAAGGCAATATCATTTTTGATAAGAAACATTTTGCATGTGGATATCAATGATACACAATGTGGTCTTTTTGCATTTAGATCTTATTTAATTGAGAATATAGATTTCTTTACTACTTCAGGATGGGCCCTAAACACAGAATTACTTACAAGAGCAGTTGAATCAGGCATGAACATTAGTGAAGTGGAGGTTAACTACAATCCACGAATTGGTGAAACAAAGGTAAATACATTACACGCAGGGGCAATTAATTTAGCAATCATACTCAGAATGATGAGAGATTCTGAGCCTCTAATGTTGTTAGGAATAGTCGGCGTAATAATTATGTTAATTGGCATAATTGCCGGAGCATTTGTTGTTTTTGATTATATCGAAACGGGTGTTGTGCACAGAACCAATCTAGCAGTGTTATCAGCAATGCTTGTCATAACTGGTGTTCAAATATTTTCACTAGGATTAGTTGCAGATATGATAAAAAGGCGACAACAGAAGAGGATGCACATACCACACAATTATTATAAAAAGTAAATTTTTAAAATTCTAGAGGCATTTGGACAATATATTTCTAAAAAGCAAGACAGTCATAATTAGCCAAAGGCAGATTTGATTGACCATGAAAATTTTCTGTTAAGATTATAATTTACTAGAAAACCAGCCAAAATACCAAAAAATTCGGCTACAAGATAATACATTTGAAATTTAGTTGTCAATACAATCAATACGGTTTCATTGGTTAACAACGCTCCAGCTGTTACAAGGTGAAAAATCATGAAACGGATCATTTTTCTATGTTTTTTATTGATTTTTGAAAATGTCCAGTGTTCAAATATTATAAATGACCAAATAACTGTGAGCTCCCATGCAAGAAAAACGGAGATGTATGATTGAATTCCTAAGAAAGTAGTAAATATTCCTGTAAATGCCAATGTAAACGCAGCAGCTAATAATCCTACTACTGCAAACTGATACAAAATAGGGTCTTTCAGATATTTCAAGGCAAAATCAAATAGACCTTTAAGATTCAACAATTTGCTTATTTTTCATGCGAGTTATAAAGAGTAATACCAAAAATAACAGCAGCTAGGTACAAATTTATAATATTAGATCAGTTCCATGAATTAAATGGTTATTGATGTTTCACCATCCATAGAAAAACAGCATGATCATTGGGAAAATTTTACCAATAAAAGAAAATATGATCATCCAGTAGTTACTTTCTTTGCAAAACAGAGAATTGATTTCATATCAACATTTATTCCGTTAAACAAAATCAAAAATGCGCTAGATGTTGGATCGGGTTTAGGTTGGAGTGCTGCACACTTTCCCAAGAATATAAACATGACAGTAACAGACTTTTCCCCTAATCAGCTTAGACACAATCCAGTTCAAAAACAAGTCATTTGTAATTCAGATGATATGCCTTTTGAAGACAAAAGTTTTTCGTTGGTGTATGGGTGGGAATTTCTTCATCATGTACCAGATCCTTTTAAAACAGTTGAAGAAATGAGTAGGGTAGCAAGTGACTACCTTGTGCTATTAGAACCCAATCGAAATAATCCAGCAATGTTTCTTTATGGGGTATTAAAAAATCATGAAAGAGCTACACTAAAGTTTCATAAAAAAATGATGTATCAATTAGTCAAAAACATAAAATTTGACATCCTAGCATGTGAGACAGTTGGATGTACTTTTGCAGGCAGTACGCCTCAATTTATGTTACCACTAATTAAGAAGTTACCGTATAGAATACCAATAGTTGGGACATCAAATATTCTAATTTGTAAGAGAAGGGAATAAGCAGTTTTCAAACCTGTCTATGAAATTGTAGAATATCTTTTATTGTATTCTCAATTGTAATTTTATGTGTCCATCCCAATTGTTTTAGTTTTTCGTTTTTTCCAATTAATACTGGATCATCTGAGGGTCTGAGTCTTTGTGGATCTTGAATGTGACTAAACGGTTTTTTACTAAATCTTTGTAGAATTTCTATGAGTTTGTCTAGTTGTATTCCAATTCCAGAGCATACATTATAGACTTCACCTGCTTTTCCTTCTTCTACAATCTTAATTAAAGCGAAAGTACAGTCACGCACATCAAGAAAATCACGAACAGACGATAAATTCCCAGTCATCAGATGTTCTTTCTTGTTTGATTCTATCTCGACTATATTTTGTGCCCAGTCAGACAGTGCATCACCAATTTTTCCAGGTCCTATAATTGCAAAGGGTCTGCTACGTGTTATTTTCATACCATAGCTTTTCCAATATGAATAACCCAGCATATCTTGAGTTACCTTACTTACAGCATACGGGCTGGACGGTCTGAATTTAACATCCTCATGTATTGGTATGTCATTTTTATCAACTGAACCATATTCAGAGCTTGAACACACTATGTGAATTTTGGCATCAATCTTTGAATTCCTTGCCGCTTCCAAAAGAGAAGTTGTACCATTGATATTTACATTAAAGGTAGTACTAGGACTTTTCCATGATAATGGAATATTACTTTGTGCAGCTAAGTGATATACAACATCTGGTTGTAATTCGGAAAACATCTTTTCTATAGAATCAGAATTTCCAAAATCACATTCAAAAAACTTGGATTTTATTCTTAGATCTTTAAGCTTTTTACTATCAGAACGAGATACTGAATAAACAGAATCATTATTTTGTGATAGAGTATTTACCAAGTATGAACCAATAAAGCCAGTTGCCCCAGTAACAACAATATTCATTTATCATTTGGCCTCATTTAGATTGACTGTTCTTTTTTCTCTTTGCGATTGGTAAGCTGCAAAAACCATTCTTAGTGATTCATATCCATCTGTTCCGTTTCCTTCAGGTTCTTTCCCTGTTTTTATGCTGTTTTCAAATTCTTCCCATTCTAGCTTCCATGAGACATCGCCACCCCTAAACTCTACAATATTCTCAGCAAATGGCCCAAATGGATCTCTTTTGCCAAGAATTGCCTTTTCCACTCCATAACTGCCTCCAAGACCATCCATTATGGCATATCCACCAGTACCAAAAACCTCAAATGAAAAATGATTTTTCCATTGCAAAATACTAGAATGAATGTTAACTAGCTGACTTTTTTCTGTCTTGAAAGTTACAAAAGCATTGTCCTCCAACGGCTCAATCAAAGAATGTGGTGTAGATGTTAAACATACAACCTCATTGGGATTGCCAACAAACCAGCGCATCAAGTCAATGCAGTGTATCCCTTGTTCCATGAGCTGACCGCCAGCAGCTATTTTTGGATTGCTTCGCCACTCTTTTTGAACATCTGGTCTTGCCCCAATTCCGTATATACTTCGGATAAATGTAATTTCTCCTATTTGCCCTTCATCGACCCATTTTTTTACTTGCCTTATGGCAGGATGATATCGGTGGTTGAATCCACATTTGAGTATGACATTATTTTCTTTTGCAGTTTTTACCATTTGTTCTGCATCAGACATGGTTGTGCATAATGGTTTTTCACAGAGAACATGAATACCTTTTTTCATTGCCTCAATGCTAATTTGTGCATGTACATGCGGAGGAGTGCATACTAGCAATGCATCAATGCCAGAGTTTACTACATCCATCCAATTTGAGACTGGTTTACATCCTAATTCTTTTGCAAGCGGTTTTGCCAAGTCAAGATGTTCTGCAGTAATTGAAACAATCTCATGTTTTGACTGTAATACAATAGGTCCTCTTCTTTTGGCTTGAAGTCCTGCCCCAACAATTCCTATTTTCATTTATTTGACCTCACTTGCGACCAACACTCAAATAGTTAAAACCTATCTTTCTCATGGAATCTGGATCCAATAGGTTCTTTGCATCTACAAAAATATGCCCTTTCATAAGACTATGAATTTTGGCATAGTCGGTTTGCTTGAATTGCGGCCATTCAGTTAAAAGCAATATTGCATCAGATCCACCTGCAGTCTCATACTCACTTGAGACAAGCGTGAATTTTTTCCCGTCAAACATGTCTAGTTTGTGAATAGACGGATCAAACGCCTTGACTGAAATTCCATTATCGAGAAGTTTTGAAATTGTTTCTATGGAAGAAGAGCGTCTCAATGTATCGGTACCAGGCTTGTATGTCAATCCCAACACACCCACCTGCAATCCAGATAGATTTCCAAAAGTTTTTTGTAGTTTCTTTAATGCAATAATGTTTTGTTCATAATTTGTTTGCAAAATGGCATCAACCATTCTTGGTTGCATGTTATGCTCAACATGTAGTTTTTTTAGAATCTTGAGATCTCGTGCCAATGTACCTCCTGCAAATCCCAACCCCGCCTTTAATGGTAGTTTATTTCCAATCCTAGATTCAGATGCAAGTGATTTGGATACCATTGTAGCGTCTGCTCCGACCTCTTCGCAAAGATTTCCCATCTCGTTGATGAAGCTTATGCAATTTGCTAAAAATGCATTGATTGCATGCTTTGACATCTCAGCTGATTTTAGATCCATTTTTAGAACTGGTCCGCCTATAACAGAGTAAAATTTCTCAACCTTTGTCAGCGTGTCAGGGTTATCAGATCCAATCACGATTCGGTCAGGCCTGGTAAATATTTCAATTGCGTTTCCAAGCCTGAGATTCTCTGGGACGTAAGCAATCTCAAACTTGCCAGATGGGTTGGTTTTTTTCATAAGGTCCAAGATTTTTTCACAAGTTCCTACCGGAACTTGGCTTTGTACTATGAGCAACAAATCAGAGGATGTACACTTGGAAACATTTTCTGCAATTCTAAAGACTCCGGACAGATCAACGTTATCACTGTCGTCAAGAGGTGTATCAATTGTAAGAATTGCAACCTTACAGTCTTTTACTGCATCTTTGATAGATGAGGAGAACTCGAGTCTTTTGTTTTTCATGTTTTTATCAATTAGGTCATCAAGACCAGGCTCTGAGATTACGGCTTTGCCATTTTTTAACGATGATACAACTTTTGGATCCTCGTCAAATCCTGAGACTTTGTAGCCTGCCTCAGCAAGACAGGCAGCATTTACAGAACCCAGGTGCCATAGTCCTAAAATGCAGACCTTCTCGGTTATTGCCATGGATCTTAACTATTCTTTATGGTTCCTTTTACAGCCAATCTAACCGCTTCTGCAGATGAAAACTTTGGCGACCAGCCAAGTTTCTTTAATTTAGATATATCATAATGAACGATTTTGACATCACCTGCCCATCCGCCACCTCCCCATCCTTGAGGCCCTCCGGTGTATCTGATTCTAGTATTTTTGAGATTCATTTCTTCTAAAATTATTTTGACTAGATCTTTTACTGAAAGTATTGTCCCAGAACTTAGATTGAACACGTTTATCTTTTCATCAGCCTTGGAAAACGAATGCAAAATTGCATCCAGGCAGTCATCGATGTTTACATAATCTTTTACTTGTTCGCCATTTCCAAGTACTTCTAGTTCATCCTGATTTTTCCTTAGTTTATGAACCAAGTCAAAAATAACTCCTCGTGCGGTATCATTTCCTATTACGTTTCCAAATCGGAATATCCAACATTTCATATCATACAAATAACAAAATGCGCTGATTAGTGCTTCAGAGGCCAACTTGGATGCACCATACAGAGAAGCTGGAAACATCATTCCAGTATCTTCAGTTGTAGGCACCTTGATTGGAAATCCATATACTGTAGAGCTTGAGGAAAAAATGATTTTTTTTATATTGCACAGCCTCATTGCTTCAAGGACTTTCAAAGTCACAACAGTTCCATGTTTCAAGTCCAAGTCAGTGTTCTTTTGCCCCAAGGAAATGTCTGCACTTGCAGCAAAATGTACAACCGCTTCAAAACCTCTAAAATCTGGTTCAAGTGTTTCGACTTGAGACAAGTCTCTTTGGCAATAGCTGAATTTCTTGTCACTAGCAACAGATTGTAATCTAATTGCCTGATCAAGTGAGATTTTATCAATAACTCTAACCTCATGTCCACTATTTAGTAATCTGTGTACCATGTGACTTCCAATGAATCCGGCACCACCAGTTACGATAAATTTAGTCAACAGACCAAGATTTTGGTTTGGACATAAAAAATCTTCTGATATTCAAGAATTGATCATTCCATAAAGGATTAAAACAGACTGTTCAATTCTTAAAATAATGATAATTTCCAAGACACCCTTTAGGATAAGTTTGGGTGGCGGAGGAACTGATCTTCCCTTTTATTATGAGAAGGAAGGAGGTTTTTTTTTATCAGCAGCTATTCAAAGATACGTCTACATTTTGGTTTCAAATAGATATGAAAAAAATATCAGGGTTAGCTATTCGCAGACTGAGATTTGTGATACTGTAGAAGAAATACAACATCCAATAGTGAAAGAATGTTTGAAAATGTTAGACTTGACAGAACATATTGAAATTATATCATATGCAGACATGCCAGCACAATCAGGTTTGGGATCATCTGGAAGTTTTACAGTGGGATTGCTTCACTCACTTTTGACATTCAACAGACAAGATATCATAAGAAAAGATTTAGCTGAGATGGCATGCAATGTAGAGATGGATCTTTTAAAGGAGCCCTCTGGAAAACAGGATCAGTATATTGCAACTTTTGGAAATCTCACATGTTTCACAATTAAAAAAAATGGAGATGTGGATGTGGAACCATTAAAGATCTCAGATTATGCTAAAGAAACACTAGAAAATAATCTAGTATTTTTTGATACAGGGATAATAAGATCTGCCTCAGAAGTATTAAAAGATCAGAAAAATAATTCCCATAAAAATCCAATGAGCTTGGAGTATCTAAATAAGATTAAAGAAATAGGTTTGGACATCAAGAAATGTCTGGAAAATGACGATGTTGATGAGTTTGGGAGATTGATGGATTACCACTGGAACGAAAAGAAAAAAACATCATCAAAGATTTCAAACTCACTAATTGACAAACAATATGAGCTAGCAAAGAAAAACGGTGCCCTGGGAGGAAAGATCATAGGTGCAGGTGGAGGAGGGTTTCTCATGTTTTATGTAAAAGACAGAGAGGCAAAGAATAGTTTAAGAAAAGAATTTATTTCATCAGGACTTAGAGAAGTAAAAATGCCTTTTGAAAGCGAGGGAAGCAAAATAATATTCAACCTTTCGAGCAAGTTTCAATGAACAACATTAATTCCATTAGTCAGTATCTAGAGGACGTAAAGAAAATCGCAGACACAATATCTAAGGAAGACATCAATAAAGCAATAGAGATCCTAAATGAGGCCAGGTTAAAAAACAAGAAAATATTTGTAATTGGAAATGGCGGCTCTGCTTCAACTGCCACCCATTTTGCATGCGATTTAAACAAATACACATCAGTACCAGAAAAAACCAGATTTAGAGTAATTTCTCTGGAGGACAATGTCCCATTGCTGACAGCACTTGTTAATGATGAAGGATGGGATAGCGTTTACCATTATCAGTTAGAAAATTTGATGGATGACGGAGACTATCTTATTGCAGTAAGTGTTCATGGAGGCAGTGGCAAGGATCATGCTGCCATGTGGTCACAAAATCTTCTAAGGGCTGCAAAATACGTGCAGCAACGAGGAGGCAAGGTGGTAGGATTGGTAGGGTTTGATGGAGGTGCACTACGTAATTTGGCAGATGCCTGCATAACAGTGCCAATCAATTCAACCCCACATGTTGAAGGATTTCATCTGATACTTACTCACATGATTTGCTCAATCATACGAGAAAAACTAGCGGCAGATGAATAAGAAGAGCAAAGCAATCTTACTTGACAGAGACGGAGTAGTCAATGACCTAGTTATAAATTCAGAAGAGGGCCTTGTAGATTCGCCAAATTCTTCAGGACAGTTCAATGTGATTAAAAGTTCGATTAAGGCAATGAAGATCCTAAGCAAACTTGGATACAAGTTGATCATAATATCAAACCAGCCAGGAATAGCAAAAGGACAATACGACATGTCTGAATTTCTCAAGATAAAAAGAAAATTAGAAAGCCAATTACATGACAGCAATGTTACACTTGCAGGACAATACTATTGTTTACATCACCCCAATGCCAAAATACCAAAATACAAGAAAAAATGCCAATGCAGAAAACCTGGAACTAAACTTTTCTTTGATGCAGTAAAAGAGCACAACATAGATACAAAAAATTCATTTCTAATAGGAGATGGAATTACAGATATGCAGCTTGCAAAGAGAGTAAAATGCAGAACCATCTTCATTGGGAATATCAATTCCACAGTAACAAGAGTTTTTCATGAAAAGAAGATCAACCCTTTCTATGTTGCACATGATTTGCTTGAAGCTGCAAACTATATAAAAAAAATAGAAAAGACAACAAGTGTATCTTGAATTAGATTTGTGTATTTTGTTAGGAAACCCTTAATTACAATTAGTAAAGATTTGCAATCATGGAGATATTTCTTGATACTGCAAGCGTTACTGAAATTAGTCATATTTTAAGATGGGGAATTATTGACGGCGTAACAACAAACCAAAAAATTTTTCTAAATGAAAAAGGTGTAGACTTTCAAGACAGAGTGCTTGAAATTTGTAAGATGTTAGGAAACAAGCCAGTAAGTGTAGAGTCAAACGGCTCTACATTAGAAGAGATACTCAATGATGCAAGATTCTTTGTAAACATAGCACCAAATGTGATACCAAAAATTGCCATGACTGCAGATGGGATGGGGCTAGAAGCCATCAACATATTATCCAAAGAAGGTATAAAGATCAATGTGACGGTAATGATGAATCTAAACCAGCTTATGTTGGCAACAAAGGCTGGTGCTACCTATGTAAGCTTGTTTTACAACAGAGCAAAGGATGCGGGTGAAAATCCCCTACAAACCATAAGGGAATACGCTGACTGGGTCAAGGAGAATCGATATTCAGCAAAACTCATAGCTGGAAGCATCAGGCATCCAAAAGACGTCGAGCAGATTGCCGCAGCAGGGGCACACATAATCACAATTCCGTACAAAATCATCTCAGAAATGCCATATCACAAAAAAACCCAAGAGACCATCGAGGAGTTTGACAAGGCATGGAAAGAATTTACGAATAAATAAATCCAAATTTTGATTATTCCATCATAAATATAATTATACAAGATAGTAAATTGGAAGATGTGGCTAAAAGTACGGATAAGAAGATAATTCTTGTTGGAGATTTTTCAATAAATCAATTTTACCACGGTACCATAAACAGAATTGCGCGCGATGCGCCTGTACCCATAGTAGATGTCACACATTCTGAATCTTTTTTGGGTACAGCTGGCATAATTGCAGAAAAATTATCAAGACTGGGAGCTAAAAACATAGTTCCAATAGGAATAATCGGAGACGACATACCAGGAAAAATGATTAGAAAAAAATTGACAAAACTGAAAATTCGCACTTCTAGAATTTTAGAGACAAGAAGAAAAACGCCTCAGATATCTAGAATAATGGTAAACAACATACAGACTGCACGATTTGATGAAATTTTTGATGAAAAGCTAGATGAGATAAATACAAAAAAGATAATCAAAATAATAACAGATGAGCTAAGAAATACAAAATTAGTAATAATAGCAGATTATGGGTTTGGTACCCTCAACAAGAAAATTGCAGAACATCTTATTTTAGAATCAAAACGAAGAAAAATCGATGTCTTCATAACTTCGGCAGGCTATAACTATTTGATGTACAAAGATCCTAGTACCATAATTAAAATTAATTTGGAAAATGCCGCTTTACTAATTAAAGAACCAGAGATAAGCAAGGTACCATCGCATTTGATCTGTAGCAGACTAGCAAGTGTATTACAATCAAATAGAATCCTTCTCACAAGAGGGGGAGAAGGTATTGCAATTTATGATGAAGATACTACAACAGAAATGCCTGCCACAGAAAATGTAAAAATTGACATAAAAGGCATTGGTGAGGCCATGACTGCCGTAACAAGCATATCACTTGCAGGCTCTGTTAATTTTCATGACTCGTGCAAGCTAGGAAACATTGCTGCAGGAATTGCAGTATCCAAGAGCAGTGCAGATTCACTATCCCTGAGCGACATAAAAAAGGCAAAATTAGAGTATGACAGATGGTTGGAAGAAAAATAGATCTACCTAGTTTTCAGATGCAGCTCTAGATCAGAAATCCCCTCAAACGTTCCTATCTCATAGAATTTTTGATGTACTTCGTATGCAGCCAGTTCATTCATAGAGATCAGCTTCTGGTTTAGCTGGGTCAGATCTAGGTTCTTGTTTTTTGGGAAAAAATCTAGTGCCTTTTTTCTGAAAATCGAAAGGCCGTAATCAACATACTCAAAAATATCACTATTTGATTTGTCATATCGTATTACCATTCCGTCCTTGATTGCAGTATTACTGGATACGTACTTGTTGTTGTTCTTGTATACAGTCATCAATCCCATTTTGTCAG
Source organism: Nitrososphaerota archaeon (assembly GCA_028867275.1). Classification (GTDB taxonomy): domain Archaea; phylum Thermoproteota; class Nitrososphaeria; order Nitrososphaerales; family Nitrosopumilaceae; genus Nitrosotalea. Next base: position 12,004 of record JAGWGU010000008.1, on the reverse strand, counting down.
AATGCAAGAATTTTTCATAGATTTTTCCATAGTCAATTTCCAAGTAAGAGTCGCCAAATGTTACAAAAAATATGTCTGACAAAAGATCATGTGCATTGAGCAGTGCTCCAAGTGTGCCAAGAAGATTTGTCTCATTTTCAATAGAATATTTTACTGATACTCCAAGCTTTGAACCATCACCTACATAGTCAATTATTTGATCAGAAAACACGCCAACACAGAGAACAATATCAGAGATGCCATTTCTCTTGAAAAGATTAATTTGATGAGTTATGAATGGGGTACCGTTGATCTTTACCATACTCTTTGGCATATCCTTGGTTACAGGATACAATCTAGTAGCTTTTCCGCCAGCCAAGACTACAATTTGTGTCATGATACAATAATCAGAGTAGATTAGATAACAAAGATCAATTAATCTTTTTAATCAGTTGTTTGATTTTGTCTAGTTTTCATAAATAGCATATATATCATGATTTAATTTCAAGGATACAGGCTGAACAAGCATTTGAGCATAACAAAAACCATTTTTAATCCAAATGGATCCACTACCAAGGCTGCAATAATTCTTGCATTGGTAATTTTGACTGCCTATGCACCACTCATATTTTTGAATCAGACATACAACTCTTCTGTACCTGCAGGAACAGAACTACATACCAAAAAATATGCACCATTTCCAGCTACTTTAGATCCAGCTGCGGATTTTACTCAAATATGGCCAGAGCATGCACTTGCAGCAAAAGAAGTCTTGCACGGCATTGCTCCACTATGGAATCCATACATTGGAGGAGGTCAACCTCTAGCTGCTGATTCAGACAATTACATCTTTTCACCTTTGTTTGCAATATTTTTGCTACCATCCAGTACATGGGACCTAGGACTACTTGTTGCAGTGTGGGGAGCAGGTGTCTTTATGTTTTTATTCTTGAGAAATATAGGACTTGGATTTCATAGCTCACTTGTTGGCAGTGTATTTTACATGTTGTCTGGTGCATTCACGTGGTACCTGCCACATACAAGCATTCCAGTAATTTTGTTTACTCCACTGATTTTATATTCAATGGAAAAGATTCTTCAAGAAAAAAAATTTAGACATATTCCGGTGGCAAGTGTTGCCATAGCCTGTGGCATTCTTGGGGCACACATAGAGACCATTGTTCTACAGAGTGCTCTTGTCATACTGTACATGACATATAGGATAATCAGGCAACATTTTCACTCCACACGAGACGACATGCCCCAGAGGCCAAGTACTAGGAGGACAATAGCATCAGGCTTTCTTGCATATCTTGGCGGTCTTGGTCTAAGTTCATTTTTTATCCTGCCAGTATACGAATTTTTAAAAAATGGATCACTTGGCCATGATGCAACTGCTGGAATTGCTCATGCCCAAGCCTATGTTGCAATAACGAATTTTGTTCCATACATTATGGGTCCAGTCCAGACCTACTGGAGCACTTTGATGGGAAATCAAGGAAACTGGAATGTTCTTTGGGGATATGTAGGAATCTTTGCTCTCTTTTTTTCCGTACTTGGTGTATTATCATCAATTAGAAACAAAGATGTAAATTCTTTGCACAGGTACACACCAATCTTCTTTTTTGGAGTATCAGTATTTTTCATAATGAAGACAGTAGGCGTTCCAGGAATAAATTGGATTGGCCACCTTCCAATTCTAGAGTATATCATATTTCCAAGATACTTGGGCGCAATAATTCCAATTGGCTTTGCAGTGGCAGGGGCATTTGGAATTGAAAGCCTTTTGCAGTCTCCAAGTGCAAAAAAGATTGGTTCTGTATTTGCAATAACAGTTTTTATAATTTTGCTCTTGGCAATTCCACTGGTTCCATATCTTTCACATCAAAGGGCTACGATAACTGAGAGCAATGTCATAGGCTATGTTGGATTCCAGATACTACAGGCAATACTATTTGCAGTTTTGGCCCTTGTGGCATCAATTGCAGTATCAAAGAACAGATCAACAATAATTGGCCTAGTACCGCTTGTCTTGCTTGAGCTCTCGCTGTATATTCCAATGGGACTTGATCCAATATGGATGGCATACAAGGCAGTTGTAATACTTGGAGGAATGGTACTTATTTCATTTTTTATGCTAAGACCAAACAGAATAACATGGAATGTAAATACCAAAAGTATCAGATTTGTAGTAATTGTCATACTTGTCATAGGTACAACATCTGGGATGGTTTTCTTGTCGGCAAAAAGTCCATACGTAATGGTACAAAGACATGATGTATTTGCGCCAAACCAACTCACCGACTACATAAAAGAAAATATTGGCAACTCGAGAATTTTCTCTCTCAACTTTCCCTTGGGGCCAAACTATCCTTCTGCATATGATATATCCACCCTTGGATTGATCTCTGCATTTAATCTGTCTTCATTTTACTCTTTTACCCATCATTTTATTGATTCTGATGCACAGGAAACAACCATGGGATATCCACCGTGGACAAGGTCATACGGGCCAGCACTAGCACAGGAAAAGATTGTAGATGCAAAAAAATACTTTGACTTTATGGGGGTAAAATATTTTGTATCCCAAAACTATGATCTTGGGACTACCATGATTGGGCCCAACAAAACAATCACAACCCATTCTACTGCACTATCTACAATCTCAAATAGTACAGGGCAGAGCTTTGTATCTCCAAGTGATTCTATTTCAGGCATTGGGATATCATTTTATGCAAAGACACTTGACAGCACAGGCAAGATTAGATTGGTGCTAGATTCTGTGCCCTATGATTCAAAGTACCACCGGGAATCATATGTGAATGTAACAAGTGTTAGAAATTCTGACTTTAATGTTTTCGAGTTTTCTGCACTTGATGGCATAAAAAACAAGACCCTGTATATCCAGGTACAGTATCCACAGTCAAACAAGAACAATGTTGTCAAGATATACTATTTTGAAAATACTGATGATGGGTATGGGTTTGTCAAGGATGTTCTGGGTGGAACATTTTATCAAAATGGTTCCCAGGAACCAGACAAGGAACTTGCATTTTTAATCATAACAAACTCCAAATCGTCACATGTATTTAGCTACAACAACTTTAACGTGGTAGAAAACAAGGATGCATACCCAAGGGCATATCTTGTGGATAGATACCAAATAGTGCAAAAGGACAAGGCCCAAGACTTTTTAAAACAAAATCCAGACTTTGACCTAAGACATGATGTTATACTAGAAGAGCAACTCCCAAGTGATGTCTCAAATCAATTGCAGCAAGATAAGACAAATGGTTTAGCTGAAATTACATCATATAACGAAAACAATGTCAAGGTTTCAACAAACAGTTCAGGTGGCTCCATATTGGTACTAACTGATGCGTATTATCCAGGGTGGAAGGCATCGGTTGACGGCAAGGAGACTGGCATATACAAGGCAGATGGGTTGGTCCGTGCCGTATTTGTCCCCTCTGGTGTTCATACAGTAGAATTCTCATACATGCCCAAATCATTTGTTACAGGCATGGAAATTTCTCTTGCAACTTTGGGTGTATTGGTATTAGTTTTAGTATATTATACAATAAAGAAAAATAAGCTAAAATAAAATTTGTAAATGCTTGAAAATGTATGGATTAGATTAAAAAGATAACATATACACCTTTGAAAATGTTTCCTTGATGAGATTAACTTTCTAATAACTGATTTTATATAAAACAGAATATCACTCAATTATTTTTCCCATGACACATTTTGATGTACATAATTTCTCATGTTAAAAAATGATATTTCACTGTCTTTAGGAAATTCAAGAAAGAAACTCATGATGTTCCCAATCAATGCAGAACATGTTTTTATTATCGATAAAAATAGGATGTTTATGCTGATTCAAACACGTTGTGCAATATGCAATACACTTAACAATGCAAGTTTAGTATACAAAGAAAAATTGCCATCAGATGGTATTGATTCAGAGCCCTATGCTCCAAGACGTAAGCGTGATTATTATCATTACAAAATGGTCAAATGTAACACATGTGGTCTAGTACGTTCAGATCCAATTATTAGTCACAATGATTTACCTAAACTATATCACGACAGCAAATGCACTTACACCGATGTAAATGAGAATACTCCTCTAAAGAGGACCTATGGTAAGTATTTAGAACATTTGATTAAAAATTTTGGAATAAAGAGGGACTCTTATCTTGATATTGGTTGTGCTAATGGTTTTATGCTGGAAAAAGCACAAGAATTTGGATTTACAAATATTGTTGGCGTAGAACCCAGTCACGATGCAATAGAAAGAGCTGGCATCAACATAAAATCAAAGATAAAGGAAGGCATGTTTGATGAAAACATGTTTGAACCAGAACAATTTGATGTCATAACATTCTTCCAAACTTTTGATCATGTAACAGAACCCAATAAATTTCTTGAAAACTGTCATAAAACTCTCAAACAGAATGGTTTCATATTGGCAATAAATCATAATGTAAATTCACTTTCAGCAAAAATTTTAGGGGAACGATCTCCCATTTTTGATATTGGTCATGCTTATTTATACGACCTTAATACTATGAGAACCATATTTGAGAAGAATCATTTTAAGGTACATTCTGTTTTTCCTGTAAAAAATACCATAAGCATAGGACGCATAATTCAGCTCTTGCCAACAGGAAAGAAAACATTTGATGTATTAGAAAAGATCATATCTAAAACCGGTTTAGAGTCAGTAAATTTGCCTCTTTATGTTGGCAATCTAGGAATTATTGCCCAGAGAGCCTAGAAACATTGGTAATTTTACTTCATCAGATAAATTACGTCAGTTGATTGGATTTCTTTTTATCAGACATGGTAAAATACGTCGCAACAAAACCTAATGCTGTAGCAAACCACATTGTAACAATTCGTATGAATATAATCAACGACGTGATAAGAGATATATCAAAACCATCTTTTAGCATAAGTTTTGTAAATGTTCCCTCCAATACCCCTACTCCACCAGGAATAAATGAAATTGTTCCAAACAAGACTGACGTATAATAAACTTGAAATGTTTTGATGTATCCTAGATCGATTCCAAATGTTAGAAAGCCAAGATACATAGTCACTCCTTCCAGAAGAAATGCCACTATTGCAATAAAAGAAGATATGATGATAATTCTAGTCTGGAAAAATTTTTCTAATGAAAATTTAAATTCTGAATCAGTATCAGACAAGTTTCGAAGAAGACGTATCTTATTGAGAACTGGTTGAAAGGTTTTTGTGAATTTGAGATTTTTTATCACCAGATATATGACAACTAATAGAATACAGGATATGAAAACAATTATTGCAGATTCGAGAACACGGTAAAAAATAAGAGTGAACAAAACAACTACTACAATAGCCACGAGATCATAAAATCTTTCAGCAAAGACAAGCGGTAGAGATTTTGAAATAGAGTATCCATATTTCTTTTGTATAAAGTGAGATTTTATCACTTGTCCAGCTCCCCCAGGGGTAATTAGCATAGAAAGTCCAGACAAAAACAATAGATAACTTTCTTTTTTTGAAATTTTGATACCAATATTGTGTAAGAGAAAACGTTGAAGCAAACTTCTTAAAAACATGGAACCTAGCAGAATTCCCAACATAGGACCAACGTATGATAAGTTGATATTTTGATAATTTGTCTTAATTTTGTCAATATCAGAATATATTGCAAGCAATGCATAGAATAATACAAATAAAATAATAGTTATGACTAATTTATTACGTAAGGAGACAGGTTTCATTTTAGCTTCATGAAACTGGGATAATTAACATGTATAAATATTCTTGATGAAACATATTTGGATTTAATCAAAATATCTAGGATATCACATTTGAATTAATTAGTCATTTTCTAAATTTTATGTCTGGTTTTTTTGCTATACCAAATTTCTCTCGTTGAAATTCATGAGAACCAACATAGTGAGAATATTTGTCTGGAACTCCAATTCGTTTGAAACTTACAGCCTTGCCACTTTCAGCGATAACTTCTGCAACTGCACTACCCAATCCTCCAATGATGTTATGTTCTTCTAATGTGATAATTGGTATGTTGTGATCAATTAATTCTTTGACTGCCTGTACATCAAATGGCTTTATCGTATGCATACTTATGAGACGGACAGATATTCCCTCCTCTTTCCATTCATCTACCCATTTTTTTCCTTTTTCTAGCATATTGCTAGTTGTAATGAGTATTAGATCATTTCCTTCTGTTACTTGTGTTGCATATCCTAATTTGATTTTGGTTTCTTCTGAATGTATTTTTGGCTCTCCATTCTTACCTAGTCGTATATACACCGGACTTTTAATCTCATAACTCTGCCGAGTTAGCTGTTCTGTTTCTATTGGGTCTCCTGGACATAGAACAGTCATATTTGGAATTGATCTCATTATCGCAATGTCTTCTATGGAATGATGACTTGCACCAAAAGGCCCATATGTCATTCCAGCACCAATCCCAACTAATTTTACATTAGCATTATTATATGCCAAATCTAGTCGGACTTGCTCAAAGCAACGCATGGTGACAAATGGAATTATGCTGTAAACATATACAATTTTACCTGAGAGAGCTAGTCCTGCAGCAACTCCTATAGCGTTTTGTTCTGCAATACCGGTGTTTAGAAAACGGTCTGGAAATTCTTCTCTGAATTGTTCTAGAACTGAATAACCCATGTCAATTGTTATTAAAAATACACGTTCATCTTTTCTTGCCAGATCCCTTAAAGTGTTAATGAATGTGGTTCTCAATCTAGATTCTCCAATTCATGCATGGCCTGCTCATACTGCTCTTTATTTGGTGATTTATAATGCCAGTCTAGTGTATCTTCCATAAACGAAACTCCTTTTCCCTTTACTGTATGTGCAATTATTACCTTAGGCCCAGTGTGTGGTGCTCGTAGGGCATCAAGTAATCCATCAAAGTTGTGGCCGTCAACCTCCCAAACATCCCAACCAAATGCTCTCCATCTATCCAGTACAGGTTCTTGATTGATGACTTCGTTGGTACGACCAAAACTTTGAATTTTATTATAGTCTACAATCACAGTAAGATTTGCAAGCTTGAGATGAGATGCCAACATTATTGCTTCCCATACGCTTCCTTCATTACATTCACCATCACTTAGAAGGACAAAAATACGTCCAGGATTTTTGGTTTGTCTATTTGCAATTGCCATCCCGACACCAACAGATAGCCCATGACCCAATGAGCCCATAGAAAATTCTATTCCAGGCACTGATTCCCTATCCAGATGACCTGGCAGTATACTATCATCTACATAGTATCTGTTCAGGTATTCCAAGGGAAAAAATCCAACCTCTGCCAATATGGCATATAGCGCAGTACTACCATGAGCTTTACTTAGCAGAAATTTATCTCGATATGGATCAGTAGGATTTTTTGGATCGATTTTTAGAATATTTGTATAGAGTGTAACAAGAATTTCAACTATAGAATAGCTTGCACCAATATGAGAGCTTTGGGCATGCATTACCATATTCAATACATGTTTTCTTATTGTATTTGCAAGAGCTTTTAGTTTTTCATTTTCATCTGTTTGCATAGATTTTCACATTGTTATAATACCACTCATAAGTCTTTAACAACCCTTCCCTAAATGGTATAACAGGTTTCCATTTTAATATTTTATTTGCATTTGTAATATCAGCAATCCATTTTGAGTTTGAATTAAATGAACGACTCTTTTCTTCTATGCCCCATTTTACTTTGAGTTTTGTATCAGTGACTTTACATGCAATATCCAAAGCATCTCTAACAGAATAGTCTCTTCCAGATCCAATATTGAAGACTTTGCCTTTTGCGCCTTTGACAAGTGCTGCTTTTTTTAGGGCAGATATTACATCGTCCATATGTATGAAATCTCTCCTAGGCTTAGGAGAAGATAATTTCAGTTCTTTCTTGTTTACCAATGCCATCATTATATCATGAATTAATCTTCCAGGCTCTTCATATGGACCATAGACAGAAAATAACCTAAGTGTAACTGTATGCATATTGTATTTTTTATTAAAGTATTTTGCAAAAAGTGTCTGAGACAATTTTGTTATTCCATATACAGATATTGGATCTGTGACATCGCTTTCTCTCATAGCTCTCTGTTTTGGCCCATATTCTGAAGAACTACCTGTATTGATAAATTTACATTGATTACAATGATTACTTAACGCATGCATCAGATTTACGCTAGAGATTAAATTTGTCTTAATTATGGTATCAAGATCTTGCTGAAATGGATAACCACCATGTGCAGCTAAGTGATACACAATGTCAGGCTGAGTTTTTTTTATTACTTTATTAATTTCTGCAATATCAGTCATATCCACATGGTTTACACCAATATGAGATAGTACGTCTTTTAATCTCCACAAGTTGGATTGTCTTCTTACAACAATTGATACATTATGTTTTGATTTTACAAGATCACGTACTAGATTTGCACCAACAAATCCTCCGGCACCTGTAATTAGAATACGACTCATAACATCCTACTGTGATGCCCAAGGAAGGCCAATTAATTTTGCGGTTTTGCAGTAATTAATAATCTGTTGTGTAGTAAAATCATACATATCTACATTATTCTCTTTGTAATTTCTATACCATGCAACGGTTTCAGCAATTGTTTTTTTTACATCATATACAGGAGACCATCCAAGAGAGTTTTTTGCCTTTGAGCAATCAAGTTTGAGCAATTTTGCCTCATGTTTCAGATTAGTCTGCGAACTAACCCATGCACCTCTACCCCAATATTGAATTATTTCATTGACAAGTTCTTTTACAGTCATAGTTGAATTTGGACCAAAATTCCATGCTTCATTGAATTTATTTGGTTCATTCCACATTTTTACAGACAACCAAAGAAGGCCAGAGATAGGTTCCAAGACATGCTGCCATGGTCTAACTGAATCAGGATTGCGTATTTGGACACTTTTGTTAGTACTAAGATCTCTTATAACGTCTGGAACTATTCTATTTTCAGCCCAATCACCTCCACCTATTACGTTACCAGCCCTAACAGATGCAAGATTTACTGCGCCATCATTGTCAAAAAAGGACTTGCGATAAGAAGATGTAACAATCTCAGATGAAGCCTTACTTGCACTGTATGGATCGTGTCCCCCCAACGGGTCATTTTCTTTGTAAGAGTAATCTACCTCACGATTATCATAACATTTGTCACTAGTAAAATTAATACACACTTTTCCACTTGACAATTTTCTAACTGATTCTAGTAGATTTACGGTTCCCATCACATTGGTTTCAATGGTATAAACAGGATTTTGATAGGATGATAAAACCAACGGTTGAGCAGCCAAGTGAATTACAATGTCAGGTTTGCTTTCTGAAATACATGAGCCTAATAGTTCTCTGTCCCTAATGTCACCTACAATACTGGTAATTTTTTTCTCTAAATTCAAAGTTTTGAACATGGATGGAGAAGTATTTGGATCTAGTGCGTAACCAACTACTTTGGATCCTAACATGTAAAGCCATGTGGAGAGCCATGATCCTATAAAGCCTGTATGACCAGTGATAAAAACAGTCTTGTCTTTAAAAAAAGTATCCAACAAAATCGGTGGTTTCATCTTTTACCAGATTTTCCATGGAGCGTTGCCAGACAACCATAATTCTTCCAGATAATTTTTATCACGCAATGTATCCATTGGTTGCCAGAAACCTGGATGCTTAAAAGCTCCTAATTGGCCATTTCTTGCAAGTGTTTCCAAGGGTTCACGTTCAAGTATCGTTGTATCTCCACCAATGTGATCCATAATACTAGGCTCAAAGACAAAAAATCCTCCATTTATCCATGCGGAATCACCTTTGGGTTTTTCTTGAAAAGATGTTACGCGATCTTTATCTAAAGATAAAGCACCAAATTTTCCCGGAGGCTGCACAGCAGCCAATGTAGCTAGAAATTTATTTTTTTTATGGAAATTTATTGTATCAGGTATATCAATATCACTTAGACCATCTCCATATGTCAGACAAAAAGTTTCATTAATGTATTTCGATATACGTTTTACTCTGCCACCAGTCATTGTATTTTCTCCAGTATCTACCAGAGTTACTCTCCATGGCTCTGCATTAATTTGATGAATTTCAATATCATTGTTTTTGATATCTATTGTAACATCAGAGGTATGCAAGAAATAATTGGCAAAGTATTCTTTTATCATATATCCCTTGTACCCTAGACATATAATGAAATCATTGATATCAAATTTTGAATAAATTTTCATGATGTGCCAAATGATGGGTTTTCCGCCAATCTCGACCATAGGTTTTGGTCTCAGGTGTGTTTCTTCACTGATTCTAGTCCCTTGGCCTCCCGCTAGTATCACAGCCTTCATGGCAACAGATATTGTTACCATACCATTATTATATTGATTTATTGTCTTTGAGATTTGAGACGGTATGGGAAAATTATACGTGTCAATAGCTTTGTCTTTTGCAATACTTTTTTTAGTAAATTTAGGCTTTATCATAATTAATTTATATTTTTGGGCAACTCATGGATTACAATCATTATTACAAGGAATGAATTTTGCTGAGAGAGTCTACTATTCTACATATCTGAAATGGATCGTTTTAGCGGATGTATCATGGATTGTATTCGCATTATCATATGCATCAAGTAGAAAACATTACAAGACTAATCCTGACCTACACTATCTTACATACAAACCGGTTGAAAACCCCATCATTTGTGTAATCATTCCAACATATAATGAAGAAGCAGTGATTGAGAAAGTTGTAAATGATTACAAGAATCAGAGAAATGTAAAACATGTTCTTGTTATTGACAATCATAGTTCAGACAAGACTGTAGATATTGCAGAAAGATGTGGAGCAAAGGTTTTCAGAAAGGAATCAAACAAAGGCTATGCTCACTCATGCGTCATGGGACTGAAAGAATCATTGAAGACTGATGCCAACATAATAGTTCTAACCGAAGCTGATGGAACTTTTAGTGGATACGATATTGCAAAAATGAGCCCATACTTAGATAATGCAGACATGGCAATAGGTACAAGACAAATTCAAGTTCTTTCAGAGAAAGGAAATCAAAATAAGATGTTTTATGTTTGGGGAAATTTTTTCTTGGCAAAACTTGTTCAAATTAAATATTTTAGTTTGCTTCACATGGGGGTTGTAAACCTGACTGATGTTGGTTGTTCATATAGATGCATAGGACGAAATGCGTTAGAAAAAATCATCCAAGACTTTACTGATTCCAATACTGGAGAGGTCATCATAAGTCCAGGTAGCGGTTTGTTCGCACTCTTTATGACCATGGCTGGTCTCAAACATGATTTGAGAATTGTAGAGGTACCAATCACTTTTAAAAAGAGAGTAGGAATATCTAAAACTCAATCAGATAAAAAATTGAAGGCGATAAAATATGGTTTGGAATTTCTTTGGTTTATTCTTAGAAGTTAACAGTTTTTGTATTATACAATAAAGAAAAATAACTGAACAATATTTTGTTAATGTATTTTTCATAGTTTTTCATTCTTTGAATATTTCTATCCTATCAATTGCCAATCCCAACTTTTGGTCATCAGAAGGGGAAGTAAGTGAACTGGGTGATATTGTCCTATCAATTTCAAATACTATCGTTGAAATACCATATTCATTTTCTAGAGCAGATTTAGGTATAATACCATTAAATGTAATTCTCCCATCACTTTTGTTCATAATTCTCAAGTCATGTTTAAGGCCAACCAGTTCCAAACAGTGCCTTGCTCACATCATATGAGATTTTGTATACAGGTTTGTTAAATTTAGCAAAATGTTTTTTATAATGTATTTCTAATAATTAGTACGTCGTTTCATTGAATGATGATTATCTATCAAACAAGCTTTAGATCTGACTGTATGACTGGATCTACAAAATGGTTAACTTCGGATGGTTTCTACACGAAATCATATTCAGTTTCCTTTCAAATGCATCTTAAATTCATC
>JAGWGU010000049.1 GCA_028867275.1 Nitrososphaerota archaeon | reverse complement strand
GCTGCTCCTACAATTACTTGACCTGTCATCCATGGATGGACAGTACAAAAGTAATCATATGTGCCTGCATTTGCAAAAGTGAATTTGAAATCTGCACCTTTCTTGATGAGTCCACTATCAAATAGTGAACCGGCGTTGTCATCAGTGACTTTGCCGCTTGTCACTGTGTGACTTACGGTGTCGCCGTTCTTCCATTCAACTTCTGTTCCAGGTGCAACAGTTATTGGATTTGGAGAGAAACAGTTGTTTGTAGTAACACATGCTGCGTTTGCGCTAGATCCTGCGCCTGCTTGAATGTCTACTTCATCTGCTGTCTGTCCAAATGCTGGTGCTACACCTAAAATAGCAACTAGAGCCAAAAGACCAAATAGTGCGCCAAATGGTTTTGACTTCATTGCCGTAAGATTGTACCCATTGTATAAAAACATGCGCAGATTATTTCATGATGTGATATTATTCTCAGTGAGTTGAAAGATTAACTAACTGTGGATAGATTATGCTCGTGTAAAGTCTTTTTAGAAAACATGCCAACGTGTTTTGCTATCAATGTTCCAACAAACATTGCAACCATCAACATAACTATAGTTCCTGAAGGAGCCAGATTGAAGTAATATGACATAGTGATGCCTGCAATTACTGCTGAAACCGACAGGGAAATAGAAATTAGCATTGTTTTTTTGAATCCCCTACCCATCATTATACTGGTTATGTTTGGTAACACTATTAGTGCAGATATCAACAAAATTCCAACCAGCCTCATTGTTGCAATTACGGTAACTGCTGCCAAGGCCACAAAGAGATAATTTAGTTTTTCAACTGGTATTCCATGAACTTTTGCTTGCTCTTCATCAAATGTGAAATGTATCAACGGTTTTCTGATGACAATTAATGTTGCAATAACACCACAACTTACTGCTACAATTAGTAATGTATCTTGCATACTTGTCAACAAGATGCTTCCAAAGAGGAAACTGAAGAGATCAATAGTGAAACCATGTGATGCGCTAATGAGTAACACTCCCATCGCAAAGCCTGATGACAACAATACAGCTATAGCAGCATCTCCAGATATTTTGGTGCTCTTTCGTAGTTTTGTAATACCTAGAGCAGTTGAAACGGAAACAGCAAATGCAGTCCAGATGGGATAAATATTAAGAAAGAATCCAAGGGCTATGCCACCAAATGCAACATGTGATAGAGCATCTCCAAAAAGAGAATATCTTTTCAGGACCAAAAACAAACCTATCATAGAGCAAGTGATGGAAACCACTATTCCAGTAAGTAGACCTCTCTGCATAAAACCATAGGACAAGATATCAAGATTCATGTAAATCACATATCATGTTTATGCATGTGTAGCTGCATGGCTGATTCAGAATATGTTTTAAGCATGTCCTTGTTTGCAAAAAATTCTTCCTTTTCACCATGGAAAAATAATTCTCTATTCATACATGCTACTCGAGTTGCAAGATCTGAAATTGCAGTAAGATCATGAGAAGACCACACTATGGTGATCTTGTTTTCTTTGTTTATTTTTCTGAGTACTGAATAGAATTTGTTTTGCACATCCATGTCTACTCCAGTTACAGGTTCATCTAATATCATCAACAATGGTTCTTTGACAAGAGCTTTTGCAATGAAAGCTCTTTGTTGCTCTCCTCCAGATAATTCACTAATTCTTCTGTCTTTGAATGATTCCAATCCTACAATCTTTAGCGATTCACCTATTTTTTCATGGTCTTTACTAGATGTAGAAAATATCCTATTCCAGCAACACCCACAATTCTGTATCAATGCAGCACCTTTAGCCAACTTCTTTTTTGGCAAAATTCCCATTGCAACTACATCATAGACAGTTGCAGGAAAGTTGGGTTCAAAATTTACTTTTTGTGGTACATATCCTACCATTGAAAGTAATGTGGTATACTGATTTCCTTCATATCCAAATAGCTTGATTTTTCCTTGGTAATTTTGTAATCCAAGAATAGCCCTGAAAAGTGTAGTTTTACCTGCTCCATTTGGTCCAACGATTCCTAAGAGGTCTCCTTCTTGAACACTAAAACTAATTTTATTTACTGCCAAGACTCCATTATGGCTTACTGAGACATTATCAACGTCTAGTGCATTTACTAGCATTAAGCCACTCTCCAATTATTTCTGCCTTGAGTTTATTCAACACCAGTTTTAGTCGTGAGTTATTAATAAATATATAAAATCTTAATAGTTATTGTTGCTAAACTTATAAGATACTTAATAACAGTAATGCTGTGCCCATAGTCTCAATATCTCTAAACGACGAAATCTTATCAGAATTAGATAGAATACAGAAAACGATGGGGTTTTCAGGTAGATCTGAAATTATTCGAGCAGGCATTAGAAATTTAGTAGCTGAAGAAAAACAACACGATGCATTATCTGGACTAATCCATGCCATTCTCATGATTGTTCATGATGAAGAATCAGAACAAATTGTGACAGGAATCAAACACAATCATGAAGATTTGATTGGTACTCACCTCCATAGTAAAGTAGACGGAAACAAGTGCATGGAGCTCTTCTTGCTACACGGAGATGCCGAAAAGATTAGCATCATGACACGAGACTTTCAGACAAACAGAAAGATGGATAATGTTAAGCTAGTTACAATGTAAAAATTTATTTTTCTACATCATACGCCGTTTTCATTTAGAATTAATGCGAGAAGTGCTGCACGTGTATCTTTTCCATATTGGGCTTGTTTAAAGTACCTAGCTTGCTTTGCAGAATCAATCTCGTGTGATATTTCATCAAGACGAGGTAGTGGATGCATTATGATTGCATCATCTTTTATTTTCTTTAATATCTCAGGACCAATTTTATAACTTCCTTTGACCTTGACATATTCTTCAATATCAGCAAATCTTTCTTTTTGTATTCTTGTTACATATATGACATCTAGATCATCGAGATTTTCTTCCAAATCACTAGTTTCAGTGTATTGTAATTTTTTTCTTATTTCATAAGTTGAATCAGCACGGATTTTAAGTGACGGTGGAGATATCAGTTTGACATCAACGCTATAATTGCTTAGAGCATACAAGAGCGAGTAGACGGTCCTGCCATATTTTAGGTCACCAACAATTCCTATCTTGAGGCCATCAATTTTCTTTTTTTCTTTTCTAATAGTATAAAGATCAAGTATTGCCTGTGTGGGGTGCTCTTCTGTGCCACTTCCTGCATTAATCAGCGGTTTTTCTGATATTTCTGCTGCAAATCTGCTAGAACCATCAAGTTGATGCCTGAGAACCAAGACATCAGAGTATAAAGACATGATTTTTACAGTATCTGCAAGACTCTCACCCTTTTTTGCAGACGATGAGGAAGCATCAGCTATTCCAAGTGAGGTTCCACCTATTGAGGCCATGGCTGCCTCAAAGCTTAGTCTGGTTCTGGTACTAGGTTCAAAAAATAGATATCCAAGGGTCTTTCCTCGCACAATTTCCCTTCGTTCATTTTGATTCATCCCAATTATTTTATCGGTTGCTTGGAAAACAGTTTCAAACTTTTGTTTATCAAAATCTCTCACTGAGACAATATCTTTTTGGAAAAAAGAATTGCTCATTAGTAATTCACTATTATATATGAGTAGTATACAAACTATTCCAATGTCAGAGTCGGATCTTATTGTAAGAAGGATCAAAAATGGAACTGTGATTGATCACATAGAATCCGGAAAGGGTTTGAAGGTACTAAATGCATTGGGAATAGATGGTAGAGATGGAAATGTGATTACAATTGCACTCAATGTACCAAGTTCCAAGGTTGCAAAAAAAGACATCATAAAAGTAGAGAATAAATTTTTACAGGACAAAGATACGAACAAGCTTGCGCTTATTGCTCCAAAGGCGACAGTAAACATAATCCGAGATTACAAATTAGTTGAAAAGCGACGTGTTGCCTTGCCAAATCAAATTGAGAGAATTTTTCGATGTTCAAATCCAGACTGTATAACAAATAGCGATGAGGACATACAGCCTATCATGGATGTCGTTGATAAAACAGGACTTGTTCTAAGATGTAGATATTGTACAAGAACTTTGGATGTCAATGAACTAAAATATTATTAGAATTTCTATTTCTTTTCTGCTTGCAGTTCATACTGTTCATAAGTAAATTTCCTTGCAGTTCCAAATGGCTTGAATGCTCTTCCATTGCCATGATAGAATTTTGAGAAGAATTCAACATAGATCAATCTGGCTCCCTGAATACCCGGCTCAAAGACACCAATTATGATATTGAATATGTGTCCTATGAAGAGTATTATTGTTCCAAGAATAATGTAAGGAATGGAGTGATGTAGAGTTTTGATAAAGATAAAGTCAATTACATCAGCCAAGATAACAGATGCAAGCAAAATACCAATAATTCTTGTGTATGAGAGTATATGACTTACAATTGATGGCAACTCCATGATTGCCCTTGGACCTTCTCCTACAAACATTAGTGCAATTCCACCTATCATCAAGCCTATGTAGGCTGCCCCTTGTGTACTGTGTACTGGGTTAACGTGTTGATGATGCATTAGTGCAAGTCCAAAGAGTACCACACCCCAACCAAAGAGTAACCAGCCCATCTTGCCAATTGCGTGTTTTTTCGCTCCTTCACGGAGGCTGTTTAGTATACCAAGAATTAGTCCAAATGTGACCATTCCAAGACCAATGTATCCACTGATTAGCAATAGTTTTCTCAGGCCAGTAATTGGACTGAATATCATTCCATCTGCTGGAAGGTGTAAACCTAGAGAGCTATTAAGAAAACCAAATAGATATCCGTTAAGGTGGAACCCAAAGTACAAGTTAAACGTGAATCCTAGTGCTATTGCAATAATAGCGCCTGGTGTCATTGCTTTTGCTAGTTTTACCATTTGTTGTCTTTTCAGTATATTCAACGCAAACTTTCGCAACATACCAGGCATGATGTTAATGTCTCTTTTTCCTCCCTCTACTCTTCGAATGACCCATCTGCAGACTAGAAGTATAACAAGTCCATACCCTGCATCTCCTACCATCATTCCATAGAAGATTGGAAAGAGCAAACCAAAGATCAATGTGGGATCAAATTCTTTTCCTTGCGGCAATGAGTAGAATCTAATAAAGGCTTCAAAGAGCTTGAATCTTTTTGGATTATCAAATTGTGTAGGTGGATGTTCATCTGTTTCAAGCTCAAATAGCATAGTTCCCGTAGTATTTTTCTCAAAGATGCCTCTTAGTTGGCCAACCTTTGATTTTGGAATCCAACCCTCAAGGGCAAAAGAATCAGATGTTACTCCCAAGTTATCAACAACTTCAAGCTTCCTGTTTTCAATCTCAAGTTGTTCCTCTATGCACACTATATTGACATAATGAGATTTTGAGATTTCACCTAGTTGTCTTTCTACTTCTTTTAGTTTGTTAGAGATATCAGCATGTTTTGCTTTGAGGTTTTGTATTAACTGGTCTGCCTTTCCATCTAGTTTTGGAACTGCTTCTAACTTTACATCATATTCTTGAACTACTGTAGCAAGTGCATGCGGTGGAAAGTTTGGAAATGTAACAAGAACTAGATTTGTAATATCTTTTCCTTCTTTTGGATAGACAAAGACGTCCTGGCTATTGACATCTAGTGCCTTTTTGAAGGCAACATAGTTTTTGGAATCTACCCTACCAAAATAAGAGTGTGCCATTTTTAATTGAAGGACGTTAAAGTCTTCTGGAAAAAATGAAAATTCTTCAGCTAGTTTAGTATTGTTTTCAGTCTCCTTTAGTTGTGTTAGAAGATGTTCCTTTTCTTTTTCCAAGGTGGCAACTTTGTCATCAATATCAACAGACTTGGCAGCTTGGACTATTTGGTCTATGGAAGTGAATCGTTGGCACTGCGCAGCCGTAATTGGTGGCAGTACAGTTTTCAGTGCCTTCATTCTCAAAAGCTGATCTGAAACTTGTCTGAATGTTTCATTGTCGCGTTCATTTCGTACAAGTGTAGCAACATCCTTTGATAATGGTTCAAGCTGTACAACATGAAGATCATGTAAAATAGAGACTACTGTCTGTCTTTCTTTTCGCAGTCCAAGCACTGCGATTCTTTGCATTGGTACTGGTTTTAGAACCAAAATCTATACCTCTTTTAGTAGAATATCGATTATTTCTTTCACTGTGTGAGAATCAATTCTTGAAGAAACTGTCTTTGCCTTGCTTTTTGCCTCTTCTATGATTTTTTCTGTCTCAGTATGTGCTTTTTTTCTTGCTTGATCTATAGATGATTCAACTAGTTTTTCTCCATCAGCCTTTGCTGATGCAATTGATTGTACTACATGGGTTTCAAAATTTCGTAGTTCCTCTGCTACTTTTTTCTTCTGCTCATCAATTTCCTTTTGCGATTTGTCTTCTGCTTCCTTTATTTGCTTGAGTGAGTGGACGTATTTTTCTGATGTAGACATTTTAAACTCCAAAAAAGTGCTTGCCTGCATACAATGCCAAGGCTACAGTACCGAGAATGTTTCCTAGCTTAAATGCTCTTACTATCATAAAGAATTTTCTTTGTTGTTGATTTGCAAAGTTAGGCAAGTATTTCGTTCTCCTTTTGTTTTAAAGACTCTTGTTCTCTTTCTCCCATCTTTCTTTTTACTGTCTTTAGCATCATGAAAGTATCTCGTTCCATCTCATCTAGTCTGAATATGATGAATTTGATTGCAGCCTGCAATCTTGGGATGAATACGTTTTCAATAGCGTTAGATTTTCTTTTTGTTTTTTCAATCTCAAGCAATAGTTTACGAAGTGTGGTTTCCTTTTCTGCAACATCAAGAACCATCTTGTGTACATTATGAAATGCCTTGATGGCTTCATTGATGGATGGAGGAAGTTCTAGCATATGTTCTATAAGAGATTGGTTATTTTTTCCGCCCTCAATTTTTGGAATTCGAACACCCATAACGTTTTTTGGAGTAATTTGTAATTTGTTTAATTGTGGAATTTTCATTGCCTCATTTTCTAGTCTCATTGCACCTGCAAGCATTTCGGACATTCTAATTGCCTGATATCCTTTTACCAGTTCTGCTTGGAGGCCGCTTCTAAGTGAGGCTACAGTCTTGCTTGCATTGAAAAATTCAAGAATTAGTGCTTGTCTTTTTAGCTTTAGTAATTTTAGACCTTTTTTTGCAACAATGATTCTTCGTTTTGTACGGATGTATTCAAGACGGGTTGGTCTAATGTTAATTACTGACGGCAATTTTATGCACCTGCACCAGATCTCTTTCTGTATTTCTCGATGAATTCTGGCTTGATACGATTAAGTTCAGAGTCTGACAGTTCGCTTAGTAATTCCCAGCCAATATCCAAAGTCTGTTCAATTGAGCGGTTCTCGTCCATTCCTTGGTTTACAAACTTTCTTTCAAAGTCGTTAGCTACTTTCATGAATTTTCTGTCAAGATCACTGAGAGCTTCTTCACCTACAATTGCAGCCAATGATCTTGCATCTTTACCCTGTGCATAAGATGAATAGAGTTGGTCTGCAAGGCTTCTATGATCTTCTCTTGTGCTTCCCTTTCCAATACCTTGGTTCATCAAACGTGAAAGACTTGTCAAGACATCTACCGGCGGATGTATGTCTCCTCTGTGCAAATCTCTGCTCATGACAATTTGTCCTTCCGTGATATAGCCAGTAAGGTCTGGAATTGGGTGAGTAATATCATCTGCAGGCATGGTAAGAATTGGAATTTGTGTTACAGAGCCATTTCTTCCCTTGATCTTTCCTGCTCTTTCATACAATGATGACAAGTCAGTATACATGTAACCAGGATAACCTCTTCTTCCTGGAACCTCTTCTCTTGCAGCAGAAATTTCTCTTAATGCTTCACAATAGTTAGTCATATCAGTCATGATTACAAGAACATGCATGTCCCTTTCATAGGCAAGATATTCTGCGGTAGTCAATGCAAGTCTTGGAGTAAGTAGACGTTCCATTGATGGATCAGATGAAAGATTCAGGAATAGTGCTGTTCTTCCAAGTGCGCCACTTTCTTCGAATTGTTTTACAAAAAAGTTTGCCTCTTCACTTGTAATTCCCATTGCTGCAAATACTACTGAAAAGTTTTCTGAACCACCAAGAACTTTTGCTTGTCTTGCAATCTGTGCTGCAAGCAAGTTGTGAGGAAGACCTGCGCCTGAAAATATTGGAAGCTTTTGACCTCTGACCAGTGTATTCATTCCATCAATATTAGACATACCAGTCTGGATGAATTCAGATGGCTCTTCTCTTGAATATGGGTTAATACCAGAGCCAACCAAGTCAACTTTGGTTTTAGAAACAATCTTTGGACCATTGTCTCTTGGATTTCCAAGACCGTCAAAGACACGTCCTAGCATTTCATCAGACACTGCAAGCTGAGCAGTCTCTCCTAGGAACTTTACTGATGTATCACCAATGTTGAGCCCTAATGTTGCACCAAAAACCTGTACAATTGCAAGACCTTGTCTCGTATCAAGAACTTGGCCTTGTCTTCTCTCGCCGTTTTGTAATTTTATTTCTACCATTTCACCGTATGCAGCATTTTCTACACCCTCTACGAACATTAGAGGACCTGCAATCTTTGAAAGAGTCTTGTAGGATATTGCGGACATTATCGTGATGCCTCCATTGATAGTGATGCGAATTCTTGTTGCATTTTGCTCTTTGTATCCTTTACTAGTTGTTCAACTTGGTCTTCCTTGGTCCATTTAATTTTTGATATCATCTTTCTTGATTCTAATTGTCCTACCTTTACAGATGTGATTCCCTTCTTGATTGCATCTGCCTCCATCTTGCCAAATTCAAGTATTGTTGATAGCATTAAGAATTGTTTTCTGATTGATGTGTATGTGTCTACATCATCATATGCACTCTGTTGTAGGTAGTCTTCTCGAATTGATCTTGCAGTATCCAATACACCCTTTTCTGGTTCTGGAAGTGCGTCATAGCCTACAAGCTGGACAATTTCTTGCAATTCAGATTCCTTTTGGAGAATTTCAAGTGCTTCTTTTCTTGATGCAATCCATGTTGCTGCTACATTGTTTTTGTACCAGTCTCCCATGCCGTCTGCATATAATGAATAACTTGTAAGCCAGTTAATTGATGGGAAGTGTCTTCTTGATGCCAGGCTTGCGTCAAGTGCCCAGAAGACTCTGGTTACTCTAAGTGTATTCTGAGATACTGGTTCTGAAAAGTCACCACCTGGTGGTGATACTGCACCTACAAGTGTAAGAGAGCCAACACGCTCTTCAGGCGAGATAACAACTGCCTTTCCACCTCTTTCATAAAATTCTGCCAGTCTTCTACCAAGATAAGCTGGATATCCCTCTTCACCAGGCATTTCCTCAAGTCTACCTGAAATTTCTCTGAGTGCTTCTGCCCATCTTGAAGTACTGTCTGCCATCAATGCAACACCATATCCCATATCACGATAGTATTCACCCATTGTGATACCGGTGTAGATGCTTGCTTCACGTGCAGCTACTGGCATGTTAGAAGTATTAGCAACAAGAATTGTACGCTCCATCAATGGTCTCTTTGATTTTGGATCTTCGAGTTTGGGGAATGTTGAAAGAACCTCAGTCATTTCATTTCCTCTTTCTCCACAACCTACATAGACAATCACATTACTGTCTGCCCATTTTGCAAGTTGTTGTTGAGTTACAGTCTTTCCACTTCCAAATGGACCTGGAATTGCAGCTGTGCCACCCTTTGCGACCGGGAAGAAAGTATCAAGCACTCTTTGTCCGGTAAGCAATGGTTCTTCTGGTGCTAGCTTGCGAAGAACTGGTCTTGGAGTTCTTACAGTCCACCAGCTTGACAGACCAATGTCTGCCTTGGTTCCATTTTGGACTGAAGCTACAATATCATTAACAGTGTATTTTCCTTCAGAAATATCGGTCAGTGTACCCTTAACATTATGAGGAACCATTATCTTGTGCATGATAAGTGGAGTTTCCTGAACTTCACCAATTATTTCTCCAGGAGAAACATGATCTCCCTTCTTCTTTATTGGGACAAATTCCCATTTTGTAGTTTGGTCAAGTGCAGGGATGACCTTTCCTCTGCTGATAAAGTCACCACTTTGTTCTCTTAGAACATCTAGTGGTCTTTGAATACCATCATAAATTGATTTTAGTAAACCAGGTCCAAGCTGCATTGAAA
>JAGWGU010000048.1 GCA_028867275.1 Nitrososphaerota archaeon | reverse complement strand
AAATAATATATTCTCAAGAAATACCAGTCGTCTCGGTAGCCCGATAGTCTAGTGGCCAAACAATTTTGGGTTAGGGATCTCAGGCTCTGGATCTTACGAGAGGACACCTGGGGACGGCAGTTCGAATCTGCCTCGGGCTATCTATATTTTTAAAAAACTATTTCTTTATCTAGAGGCCATTGCGATTCTTTCTAGCTCATTTTTCTTCTTAACAGAAGGAGCATTCATATCATTTGCAGAAGCAAGTATCAAATGTTCTGCAAGATTTTCCTCAACTGCTTTTGGATTAGAAAATGATGCATCTCGAACACCTTCTGCAATGAACCTCAATGCCAGATCGACTCTTCGTAGAGGTGCAACATCTACTGAAACATGGTAAACAGTTCCACCATACACTATTCTAGTTGTATCCTCATTTGGTGCAGAGTGTTCTACAGCTCTTATCAAAACTTCAACTGGATTCTTGCCAGTTTTAAGATAGATTATGTCAAAGGCAGCCTTGACGGTATTAATTGCTCTAATTTTCTTTCCCCCCATTCTACCGGTATTTTTTGCATATTTCTTTCCAAAGTGAGATAATTTATTGATCAATCGTTCAGCTATGTTAACTTCAGCCTTGTTGAATCTTTTAAGAGCCGATCTACCAAATGATAATGGCATGATCTCTTGCTTAAGAGATATCACATTTTTGAGTCCTGGATCTTTAATATCAATATTAGATATATCCCATTTTCTGAAAAGTAAAAGGTTCTGTGTTTCAGTCATTTTTTATCTCCTCGGTTTTTCCTTCTTTCCATAAACAAGTTCTTTAAGTGAGGTTCCATTTACTTTGAAAACCTTCCATCTTACACCAGGAATATCACCAAGAGCTCCTCCCATGGATGCACCCATACCTTCTACATGTACCTCATCATGTTCATCAACAAAGTTGAGGGCACCGTCTCTAGGAAGGAAAGCTGTAACTGTCTTACCATTCTTTATCAGTTGTACTCGAACACATTTTCTTACAGCAGAGTTTGGCTGTTTTGCCTCAATTCCAACTTTTTCCAAAACTATACCTCGAGCTTGTGGAGCTCCTCCAAGTGGACTTGCTTTTCTGTCAAGACCTAATTCTCTTCTCTTATAGGTACCAATAGACCACTTTTGTCGTTTTCTCTTATCTTTGAGAACTCTTCCTGCAAATAGACCTAGAGGTGATTTTGCCATACCATTTACTCCATTATTTTCTCCGGACTTTGAATAAGAACACTGGAAATTTGAAAGTATCTCTTTGCTAATAGTCTTGCTTTTTCGGCATTGCGACCTTCTCTACCTACTACAATTCCTTTCTTTTTTGCATCAACTAGAATGATTGCTTGAAGTGAACCGTCTAATCTCTTGTTTATTTTCACTTCAGAAACTAATTTTGGATTGAGCATGTTTTTTAGAAATTCTGCTGGTTCTTCAGAATATTCTACAAGTTCAACATTTCTTTTTACCACGTTTTGTAGATTCTTTATTGTAGAACCGCCTTTTCCAATAGCTAATCCCATTTTACCATGATTTACCACAAATATCACTCGGTCTTGCTTTTCATCCTCAATACAGTCTCGTGCTGTAGCTCCGGTCACATTCTGAAAAAGTGACATCAGTTTTATTTGATCTGTTGAGAGTTTGATTGTTTCCGTCATACCGTTTTTAAACTCGATCTCTTGGTGGGACATTTAAATCTTGATAGATAACAGATAAGGAAAGGTACATTAGATTAGTTCGTCTCTGTTTCAAGTTCTTTGGTTATTGCTTTGAGATTAGTATCGCTTAGAGTCTTAAGCGATAATGCAGAAATTCGAAATTGTGTTCCACATAATCTACCAAGTTCTACTGATGAACCATTATAGTGTAGAGTCGGAACTTTTGAATTTTTAGCTGCTTCTTGTATTTTTTCAAGTGTTTTTTCCTTTACAGAGTTTGACAATACAATAGCCTTTGAATTTTTGATTGTACTGATTGTCTCTTTTGTGCCAAAGGAGTATTTGCCATCTTCAATTGCATCTTTTATTATTTTTTCTAATAGTTTAGCCATCTTGAACCACTCTCATGTATAGATCAACTGTTCCTGTACCAATTGGAATGTTTGCTCCCACTATAACATTTTCTGTTACTCCTTTGAGTTCTTCAACTTCTCCTGCCAATGCAGCTTCAGCAATTGTTGGAACTGTAATTTCAAATGCGGCCCTTGCAAGCACACTTGTCTTAGTTCCAGCGATTCCATGTCTTCCAATTTGTTGTAGATATCCTCTAGAACACATCAAGTCCGATACCAACATGATATATCTTACATCTACTTCTAGACCTTGGTCTTCAAGGGTAGAACTAAGTTCATTTATCAATGAATTTCGTGCAGCTTCAATACCTAGAGTACCTGCAATCTCAAAGATGTTATTAGTTCGGATATTCTTCTTGTCGATTCCATCAATTTCCCATACTTTTGCGATATTAGAGCCAGATGTTTGTATAACCCACTCCTCGCCTTGTTGCACAATGGTAACTCGTTCTACATCGGTTACACCTTTGACAGTAGTTGATAGGACTTTGTTTCTCATTGCAAGAACAGTTTGAGTATCAGATTCTTCTGGTAGTGTTAATGTAATAGAGTTTCCACTTGGTTCAATTTCAAATTTCTTCTTGGAGGATTGTAATGCATCAACCACATCTTCCATTGTACATGCCCTTTCTCTTAGTTTATCCTGATTAAGGTTGAGTTTAATCTTTGTAGAATAATCAGTTTCAGTACTAGAGATCAACGCACTAATCTTGGTATGAAGAATTTCTCTAGCTACTTTGATTGCTTTTTCTTTTGATTTCTTGTAATTTTCTTCCAAGTAAATATCCATTGTTGGTGTTACTGGTTTCTTTCTTGCATCTACGAGTTCAATCAACCTAGGAAGTCCCAGAGTTACGTTTCTTTCCCTGATACCTGCAAAGTGGAATGTTCTAAGAGTCATCTGAGTACCAGGTTCGCCTATTGATTGAGCAGTCACTACACCTACTGCTTGACCAGGCTCAACCTTAGCATTATCATAGAGCTCCAATGCTTTTTTACAGACTTTATCAACACCTTCTTTGCTAAGTTTTGATTCAAGTAGAGCTTCAAGCACAGTTTTTGATAAGCGAGGATTGAATGTCTTTGCATATTTTTTCACTAGATCTGTTATCTCTTCTTTTGTAGCTTTCTTTCCAGAATCAATGATACTCTCAGATTCAATCAATCTTGCAATTCTAAATGCTTCACCATGATCACTTTTTGCCACATCTATTCCATCTTCACCATAAAGAAATTGTATTATATGACCATGTGGATCTCTTACTGTTCCATCATATTCTAGTTTAAGATGTTCAAGCGCGTTGATGAGTCTTCTTTGCATGTAACCACTTTGCTGTGTTCTGACTGCAGTATCAACAAGACCTTCTCTTCCTCCCATAGCATGGAAAAAGAATTCCAGAGTAGACAGTCCTTCTCTATAGTTAGATTTTACAAATCCCTTACCATCTGGGTTGGCATCATTTTCTTTGAAGTGTGGTAACGCTCTGTTACTATAACCCTTTAGAATTCTTCTACCTCTAATAGATTGTTGTCCTAATGCACCTGCCATTTGGCCAATGTTTAACGAAGAACCTCTAGCACCGGTGGTTGCCATTATTCTACCGGCATTAGTTTCATCAAAAGATTTGTCTGCAGAGTTTCCAGCTTTATCTCTTGCTTTTGAAAGTTCATTTACAATATATGCTTCTAATGCTTCTTCAGCAGAAAGACCCCTGCTAAGTTGTAGAGTACCCTTTTTTGCCTGAGCAATGAAATCATAGACCCTGTCATATGATTCTTGTATATTTTCAAGAATTCCATCTTTTGTCTTTGTTGCAAGTTCAAGATCAGCATAGCCATAACTAAATCCATAACCTGTGATGAATTGTTTTAACATAATTAGAATGGAGTTAAGGAAGTTCTTTGCCTCTTCATATCCATAGTCTTTTGTGATTCTATGTAAAACACTATCAGGTTCTTCTGCGCCAATAGATGCTTTATCAATAACACCACTGACTAACTGGCCATTTTTGATTACAACATCTTTTACAGGACCCTTTGTACCTTTAGACCATTTTGAAGTAATTACATAATTGAAGTCCTTCGGTAAGAAGAGTGAAAATAGTTGTTTACCACTGTAAAGTGATCCACCTTTTGCTTTTACTGCAGGCTCTGGAAATGTTCCGCTATAACCAGCCAACATTGCAAGATTTGCAAATTCTTGAGGTGTTAGAGTAGTACCATCTTTTGTAAGTAGATATGCTCCAGTAATGAAATCACGTAATGCACCAATTATAGGACCTCCATATCTTGGAGAGATCAATTGATCTTGCACACGCATTAAGAGTATAGCTTCTGCTCTGGCTTCTTCGCTTTGAGGTACATGAAGATTCATCTCATCCCCATCAAAGTCAGCGTTGTAAGGAGGACAGACTGAAGGATGCAACCTAAAGGTCTTGCCAGGCAATACTCTAACATAATGACCCATAATTGACATCTGGTGCAATGATGGTTGTCTATTGAACATCACAATATCACCATCAGAGAGGTGTCTTTCTACCAGATAGCCAATTTCAATATTATTTGCAATAGTCTCTCTGTCTTCAACGAAATCAAGCCTGATTTTCACCCCATCTGGTCTTACAATATAATTAGCTCCTGGAAACTTGCTTGGTCCATTTATGACAAGTTTTTTCAGTCTCTCAATGTTCCATTCAGTTACAACTTCAGGAATTGTTAGTTTAGTTGCAACAGCCTCTGGAACTCCTACTTCAGATATTTGCAAGCTTGGATCAGGTGAGATTACAGTTCTACTTGAAAAGTCAACTCTTTTTCCAGATAATGAGCCTCTGAATCTACCTTCTTTTCCTTTCAGTCTTTGCGTAAGAGTCTTGAGAGGTCTTCCAGATCTGTGGTGAGCTTGTGGAATTCCAGATACTTCATTATCAAAGTAAGTTGTAACATGATATTGTAAAAGATCAACCAAGTCTTGTACGATGAGGGGTGGTGTTCCAGCTTCCTTACTCTCTTTGAGTCTCTGATTAACTCTTATGATATCTACTAGTTTATGAGTTAAATCATCTTCAGATCTAATTCCAGTCTCTAGAATGATTGAGGGTCGTACTGTAACTGGAGGAACTGGTAGAACTTGCAGGATAAACCATTCTGGTCTTGCTGTAGTAGGATCATATCCTAACAATTTGAGATCTTCGTCAATCATGTGTGAGAATCTTTCACGGATTGTAATTGGCAATAATCTATTCTCACCAAGCTCAGTTCTTTCTATGAAAATTGTTGGTTTTGTAAATATCAACTCATATTGTGATTTACCACAATGAGGACATGTTTTTTCTTTCTTGGCTCTTTCGATTATTTCAGTAGGAATGTGTTTGATTGAAATGACAGTATAGGCTGCTTCCTTTTTCATAATTTGATGATATTCTTCTAGTTCTTCTTGTGGAATTTTTAATCTAGCACATGATCTACATGTAGTCAACAAAAGTTTGTAGATGTTATCTATGAATGCAATATGTAAAACAGGTTCTGCAAGTTCGATGTGGCCAAAGTGACCTGGACATCTTGCAGCAGTATTTCCACATGTAAGACATTTTTGACCTGGTTCAAGTGTACCAAGTCTGCCATCCATCAATCCACCCTGAACTGACATTCCATCTTCATCATAAGTTTCAGGTGCAGTGATTTCAGCAACAGAGTATTTTCTAATCTCTGTTGGAGACCATACAGAGAACTTTATTCCATCTATTACTTTTATTGTTTCAAGTGCCATTATACTCTCTCCTTTATCAAAAGTCTTGGTGCAACATCAAGACTCATCATTTCTTGTAGAAGTAGTTTAAATGCATATGCAACAGAGATGGAGGTAACTTTTGCTTTATCACCACAGACTCTGCATACAAATCTCCTTTGTTTAATATCATAATAAGAAACCAATCCACATCTTTCACAAATGTAAATATCGGCCTTGTCAGATTCATCTAGCAATCTATCTTTCAACATCATTGATGCGCCGTATGCAATAAGACAGTCTCTCTCCATTTCACCAAATCTTAAACCTCCACCCCTTGCGCGTCCTTCAGTGGGCTGTTTGGTCAACATTTGTACTTGACCTCTTGCTCTTGCATGAATCTTGTCTGCAACCATGTGGTGAAGTTTTTGATAATATACGACTCCTATGAATACATCTACTGCAAATGGTTTTCCTGTTCTTCCATCATACATGACTTCTTTTCCAGAATACTTGAATCCATTTTGTTCTAAAACACCTTTTACATCTTCAAGTTTTTCTCCAACAAAAGCAGATCCATCCATTTTGCTTCCACGTAGTGCAGCAGCTTTTCCTGTTACAGATTCTAAGAACATTCCAACTGTCATTCTAGATGGGAAAGCATGTGGATTAATCATGACATCTGGAACAACTCCGTCTGCAGTATATGGAAGATCTTCTTGATTAACAAGTAATCCTACAACACCCTTCTGACCATGTCTTGATGCAAATTTATCACCAATTTCTGGAATTCGCAAATCTCTAACTCGGATCTTGTACATTCTTCCTCCATCATGAGATTGAGTCATGACAACAGTATCAACAACTCCATTTTCAGACGGTCTAACTCCTATTGATGTATCTCTTCTATATGGTCCTTTTACTTCAAATTCCCTATACTCTTCCATAAATCTTGGCGGACTTGTTTTTCCAATTAGTATATCTCCACCCTGTGCTGTTGACTCGGTTGCAATTACTCCATCTTCTTCTAATAATCGGTATGCCTTGTCTCCTCTAAATCCACGAATATTTCCTTCTGCAGTTGGAATCTCAAAGTTATCTCTCATGCCTCCAGGATATTGTTTTGCTTCAGCTTCATAGATTCTGTAGAAGAATGTTCTTCCAAGACCTCTATCAATCGATGATTTACTTAGAACAATAGCGTCTTCAATATTATAACCGTCAAATGGTAATACTGCAACAACACAATTTTGACCAGCAGGTCTGTCCTCTAATCCCAGAAGACCCATTGCTTTTGTATTAACAATTGGAGTTTGCGGATACAACATTAGATGTTGTCTGACATATGTACTTGCATTCATGAGAGGTGTTGAAAAACCAAGACTTTGTTTTGCCATTGCAGATTCGTATGTATTTCTAGGAGACTGGTTATGTTCTGGGTATGGAATTATTGATGCACCTGCACCCAAAATTGCAGATGGAAATACTTCCATGTGAGTATGTTTCTTTATGTCAGTCTCATCAATTGCAATGTAAGAGTTTTCTTCTTCATTAGCATCTACCAATTCAATTATTCCCATATGCAACAAATCTGTCCATGAAAGGAACTTTTTGCTTACTTTGTCTATTAATTCCTGAGTTAAGAGAATTTTATTATCTTTTATTACAATAAGAGGACGCAAAACTCTTCCAGCATTACAATTAACATAAAGTCGTTTAGTGGAACCTTCAAAGCTAGACTGATACAAGAATATTCCAACGTGTGGATGAATCTTGAAGTTTCTTCTAAGATCTCGCAGAGAGTCAACAAGCCTTTGACCGTCCTTAAAGTATCCAATCAATCTACCATCGACAAAAACTCTAGTACCCTCTTTTTTCAATTCATCTTTTGCATCAGACACATAAGTTACACCTAAGTCATAGAGTTTCTCAATTATATCCTCAGATGGAACGTTAACAGAAATTATTGCGGACAGAGCTAAATTCTTTACTAATCCACAATTTGAACCCTCAGGAGTTTCACTTGGGCAAATTCTACCAAAATGAGTAGCGTGAAGATCTCTTGCTTCAAAGTTTGGTTGACTTCGGCTCAATGGCGATTGAATTCTTCTGAGATGACTGATAGTCGATAGATAATTGGTTCTATCAAGAAGTTGAGTCACACCAACTCTACCTCTTCCCCAATTTCCAGTTGCAATAGCATTATTCATCTTATCGGTAACAATTCCAGGTCTAACAGCAGCTGCTACCGCATTGATACCTCTTTTTTGACCTGATCTTTCTAGTTGGTATTTCATGTCCCGGACTAGGTTTCTAAATGCTGTTCTGAAAAGATCAGCGAGCATTTGACCTGCAAATTTTATTACTTTATTCCCATAATGATCTTTATCATCAGTAGCAATCCAGCCCAATTTTAGCTCGATCAATTTGCAAGTAGCTTCTCCTAGAAATAGCGCTTTTTCTTTTCTATTATCAGGATGTTTACCAAGATGTGGAAGAAGTCCCCAATCAAGCAATGTTTCAGCTCTCTTTATCTGGAATTCTTCAAGCATACCAGGTGCAATTCTT
This sequence comes from Nitrososphaerota archaeon, assembly GCA_028867275.1. GTDB lineage: Archaea > Thermoproteota > Nitrososphaeria > Nitrososphaerales > Nitrosopumilaceae > Nitrosotalea. Next base: position 1,981 of record JAGWGU010000048.1, on the reverse strand, counting down.
TTACTAATGTAGACTATGGCATCTTTTGCAGTGGGCACATCACCCGACTTTTCAAATGAGCCCTCAAGTTCATCTTGAATATCATCCACCAACGATACCGAAGCAGCTATTTCTCTATCAGATTCAAGACCTAATGCTCGCATTAAAGTAACTACTGGAATATCAACAGGAGAACCAGGAATTTTTGCAACTATAAGACCATCATTTTTCATTATCAATTCTAATTTTGCACGATAACCAACAATAGAAGAATAGACCTTTGCTTTGAAAACAGTATTACCACCAACAGTTTCTCTATCCACAATGATTTTGTTGTAAGAAAGATCTTCCAACCCTACTATAACTCGTTCAGAACCATTTATGATAAAGTAACCACCAGGATCACTTGGATCCTCACCATGTTCTACTAGTTTTTGCTCAGAAAGATTATGCAATATACAAGCATTAGAACGGACCATAACTGGCATATCTCCGATATGGATATACCTTGATTCAAGAATTTTTCCGTCTTCTACAACACTTGCTTCAAGCATTATAGGAGATGCATATGTGACATTTCTTAATCGTGCTTCCATTGGTGCAATATGAGTAATAGAACCGTCCAATTCCATCATACGTGGCTGTTGAAGTTTTACTTTACCAAGTTGAATCTTGTATGGATATTCTGCACTTTCAATTTCAATCTGCCCGACTTCGTCGATAATACTTTGAAGTCCTCTTTCAAGAAATTCATCATATGAGTTGAGATGTTGTCTTGCAATTCCTTCTCTCTTTAGTATATCTTGAATAATGGGCCAGCGTTTGTTTGAAATGTTTGCCATTATTCTTCCACCACGTACCTATAGTACAGACTTTCGCCAGCAGTAGGACTCTTTCTTGTAATTTTTATCATATCTCCAGGCTTTACTCCCAAACCTCTGATAGCAGGATCGCTCACATAGATTAACGGCATTTCTGTGGGCTTTGTGTGATATTTTTCAAGAACTTTCTCTGCTTCTTCCTTATTTATTATCTCATGTTTTGGAACATAGATATGATCTGGAATGAGTATTTTCTCTTTCTTACTTATCATGTTTAAAACCTCCTTTGAACATTAGCTGTAAACGTATGACTAATCCACAAACTAAGATGCATCCACCGAGAGGTTAATATATATCTAATTGGGAGCGTGTCAAAATTAGCATCTTTTGTCAATAATTTTTTCCGCAACTTTAAATAGCAAAAAAAATCACTTCCAACCAGGATGAGTACTCGCTTTAAAGGATTTGCGTTACTTGTAATTCTAGTTTGCTCCATAGGAGTAGCGCCTATTTTTGCTGCTTCCCCAGCTCTCTTGAATAGTACAAGTGTAAATCCTACAAGTGTTACATCTGGAAATACAGGTGAAGTCACTGTAACAACTGACAAGGCATCATACAATGATGGAGACAAGGTTACAATATCAGGTAGTACACAAGACTACATTTCTGGTACACCAATCACGGTCAGGATCATTAGCCCAATAGGAAATATTGTCAAAGTTGATCAAGTGGATCTAGGATCGGATAGAACCTTTTCAACATCTATAACGGCTACAGGTGCACTCTGGCAAGCAGCCGGAGTGTACACAGTAAAAGTACAATTTGGTAGCCCAGACAGAACAGCTCAAACAACATTCCAATTCACCGGATCTAGTGTTGGTCAAGCAGGAAATACGATAAAAGTTGATGGTACAGACCTTTCTGTAAAATATAGCATAACCAATGGCAAAGTCCTTGGCATAAAGGCTGACACCCAGTCAAAATCACTTATTGTATCAATACAGACTACCGGAGACGGAGTATTAACAATAACACTCCCAAGAGCATTGATTAATGCAACACTACCAACTGGTCAAGACGACAAATACTATGTACTAGTAGATGGTCAGGAAGCTGATTTCCAAGAGACTAGCACTACAACAACCGACAGAACTCTATCAATTCCATTTACAGATGGAACT
>JAGWGU010000007.1 GCA_028867275.1 Nitrososphaerota archaeon | reverse complement strand
GTTGTATACCATTACAGGTCTTGCATTCTTGTTCATGGCAGGAGTCTTGGCAATGATGATAAGAACACACTTGTTCTTCCCAGGTCAGAACTTTCTAATCTCTGATTCTGTAACCTTTAACAGAATATTCACAGTTCACGGTCTGACAATGTTATTCTTGTTTGCACTTCCAGTTGCTAACGGAATTGGTAACTATTTGATACCACTCATGGTCCGATACAAAGACATGGCATATCCAAAACTAAATGCAATAGCATTTTGGATGAACCCAATCGGTGGTGCATTGCTATGGCTTGGATTCTCAGACACCTCGTGGGTGTCATATGCACCATATTCAGTTATCAGAGCACCAGGTCCTGCAGCAGACATGATGATATTTGGCCTCAAGATTCTAGGTATCTCATCAATACTTTCTTCGATTAACTTTATTGTTACAATTCTAAAATGCAAGCACCCAGACTTGCCGTTGCGCAAAGTTCCACTCTTTGCATGGTCAATGATGACCGTATCTTTGATGACACTTGTTGCAATGCCATCTTATGCTGCAGCACTTATCATGTTGCTTACAGACAGACTTGGAGTATCAGGCTTTTTCAACCCAACCGTTGGTGGAGACCCAATTGCATACTTGCACTTGTTCTGGTTTACATTCCACCCTGAAGTGTACATCTTCCTATTGCCGTCTATTGGAATGATGTATGAAATAATTCCTAGATTCGCAAGAAAGCCTTTGTTCAGCCAAGGCAGTGGTGTCTTTGCATTTGTAATGCTTGGAATGATTGGATTTGCATCTTGGGGTCATCACATGTATTCAACAGGTATGGACTTTACAACCAAAGTTGTATTCATGATCGGAACTTTAGCAGCAGTACCAGCATCTGGTATGCACGTATTTAATTTCCTTGCCACCATGTGGGGAGGCAGAATCAAGTTTGCTGCACCAATGAAGTTTGCAGTAGGTGGAATTGCACTATTCTTCTCTGCAGGAGCTGGTGGTGTTCTCAACTCTGCAATGCCTCTTGACTTTATCAGCCATGGAACTTATTGGGTCGTAGGACACATGCACTTGTTCCTTACCGGTACAATCGCATTTGGCTTTGTTGGAATGGTATACTACATGTTCCCACTAATCACTGGAAGAATGTACAGCGAAAAATTGGCAAACATACATTTCATTGGAATGTTATGGGGATCTGTCCAAGTCTTTTACACACAACACTTGCTTGGACTTGAAGGCATGCCAAGAAGAATTTATGATTATCCAGCAGAATATACTTCATGGACACAGCTTAACCAGATCGCAACAATAGGTGCTTGGATCCTGGGAGCAAGCTTTGTAGCATTCTTGATTAACTTGATTTACTACTCCGCAAAGGGTAAAGAAGCAAACATGGACGACCCATTTGACCTAGGCGGCAAGTATTATTATCCACACCAAGCCAAGAACCCGCACCACATAGGATATTGATATGAGCAACACTGAACACGAGGAACCAATACTTCGAACAAGCCCTGCTAGATTGGGCAAGATGCTTGCAATTTTATTGGGAATAATGGTAGTAGGTGGAGCAATATTTTTCCTAAATTATGATTACTGGAACTCTTATCTTCCAACAGCAGGAAAGATCCAAGAAGGGTTGGGTTCCCATGCAGCACCAGTCGCAGGAACTGCTACAGCAACAGGTCAAACTGTCGAAGTAAACTTGGCATTTATGGAATCTCCAGATTTCAAGGTGTATGCATTTAATGCATTATCCGGAAACGACAAAAATCCAGACGTTCATGCTCATGTAGGTGACAAGATTATATTTCATGTCATAAACAAAGGAAAATCATTTCATGCATTTGGTGTTACTGCATCTAAAGAAGGACCAGGTCCTGTAATTGATGGAACTGAAGTAGGTACTGCAGATAATCCATTAAAGCCAGGCAAGGGTGGAGATGCTACATTTGTTGCTACCGCACCAGGTGAATATTATTACATTTGTGTAGTTCCAGGTCACAGAGAACTTGGCATGGAGGGTAAAATAGAAATTCTTCCAGCAGCTGGTGGTGCTGCACCATCTGGTGCTGAAGTCAAGCCAACTGGAAACAAAGTAGAGTTTACAGTAAGTTTTGTCATGAGCGCTGATTTCAAGCAATATGCATTTGATGCATTGCCAGGCCAGCCAGGAACCAATCCTGATATCAAAGTAAAATCAGGTGATACAGTTACAATTCATGTAAAGAACGACAGCAAGTCATTCCATGCATTTGGAGTTGTAGTAGATCCAAGCAATCCATCTGATGTGTTGTGGAATTCTGCCGTTGCATCACCTGACAACCCGTTAAAGCCAGGCAAAAGCGGTGACGTTACATTTGTAGCAGGTGCACCAGGAACATACCACTATATCTGTACAGTTCCTGGACATGCAGCACTTGGAATGGATGCTAAATTCATAGTCGAGTAATAATGTACTTCAAGTATCTAGCACTTGCCTCTCTTGTAATCTTGTATTCACTGATGTTCATTGGTGGATATCTCCAAGCAAGTGGACAGGGATTGACATGTCCAGAATGGCCACTCTGTCCTAGTGGAATTTTACCTTCTGCAGAATTTCTAACTGAATGGATACATAGGTTCATTGCAGCTACTACAGGAGTCTTGATAGTTGCAACTGCAGTGGGAGCATGGAAGACAAAAGGTTCACACAAGAAAATCAAGATCACTGGTACGCTAGCAGGAATATTTGCAGTATCTCAGATAGGACTTGGAGCTATTGTCATTGATACAAAACTTCATGCTGTTATAGTTGCAATCCATAATGGTGTCGGAATCTTGTTATTTGCAATGACTCTGCTTACCGTGTTATTTGCATTTAGGATAGCACGAGGCCAAAAGATAGAGACTAGTGCTTAGGCTTTACTTTTTTTCTTGTTATCAGTGCCCACACAACTATTACAACAAATCCAATACCGCCAGATGATATGATATATGGAAAGATGTTGCCAAATACATTAAGGACAGTAATGTTATACGCGTATGTCAGAGTTGAACCGTTTGGACCTACATCATACAAGTCAACATAGACTATATGATTTCCCGTTTCATGAAACGTATATTCTGTTGACCACTCTCCCTTGCTGAAACTTTGCACTGGTATGGTTCCAACAAGTTGATCATTGTAATAGATTCTGACCCCCATTCTAAATTGATTCACTTCACTAATCTGCGTGTTAAGTGAATTCAAGATATTTGATGCTGATTGATGATTTAACACACGAAAGCTCAACTTGAATGGGTGATTTGCCTCTGGTATCTCTGGATCGGTTGCCACTTGAACCTCATAGTTTCCTATTGTCTGATCATCTGAATTTAGGTTGTTGTGAGCACTGGCATAATTTACTGTTGGAAATAACATCAAAAGAACAAGGGGAAGAAAAGCTAGAAAACGAATCTTTACCAATGCTGTATTTGTAGTGTTATTTCTTTAATATACTGTTACGGCACTCGATCTGTGAAAATTAACAAAAGCTTTAAATCAAGTTCTAAGAAAATTGCCAATGATGACCACTGTTAGTAAAACAATTGACATCAAAGAAAAAACCATAAATGTTTTCACATACTTTGCAAGACCTGAGCACATCTCTGACCAATTCGAAGAGAGAGTAGGAATGACAGTAGTTCCTATGGACGTAAAGGCAGGAATGGGAGTAGGTACAACATTTAGAGTAATTGGTGACTTTGATGGTAAGAGACTAGAGTGGGACTGTGAGACAACTGAATACATTCCAGAAAGAAAAGTTGCTGCTAAAATGATCAAGGGTCCATTTAAGAAATGGGAAATTGCAGTTGATTTTGAGAAACTTGGTGAGAAAGAAACCCGAGTTACCATGACAGTAAACTATGATATGCCATTTGGTCCACTTGGTGCAATTATGGACAAGGCAAAGTTTGCCAAGGTGGCAGAAAAAGGAATGGAAACTGCTCTATACAGAGTAAGAGGTTTGTTAGAAGGCAACGGTTCAATCCCTGTGTACATCACACTTGATGCATACAGAAAACTCTTGGCAGAAAAAGAAAAGATGAACAATGCTCCAGTCTCTACCGTACTGACAAAAATACTAGAGAAATATTCTCAAGTAGAAGCAGTAAACTAAAATCATTTTCTTTTTGACTCAGTTTAAATAACGAACTTAGCGTGAGTTTTCTTACCGGGTCTATGGCTCAGCCAGGTAGAGCGAGGGACTCTTATGATCTTTCGGAGATATCCCTATGTCGTGGGTTCAAATCCCACTAGACCCGCTGATTCTAAATTTTTTCAAATGATATTACAAAAAATAATTTTTTATCAACAAATTGTTGAAAACAATTTTTTTCCAAAACATTCTATGCTTTCAAAACAATACATATGACACATAATTTTAATAAAATTTGCCAGTCAAAAGATCGACAGATCTATAAAGAGGGTTTTGTGAGTCTTGCAAAGATATGGAAAAATTTGAACAATGGTGGAAAGGTTTGGTTAAAGAACTTGAAGAAGATATAGAAACTATACCAAGTGTTGAATAAAATCTAGTCTAGAGAGATGTTACGATAACACGTTTTTGAATTTAGTGGGTGCACTGACAATCTACAAGTTTTGTGTCAAATGTACAGTCGTGCGGACCATCTGACTTGCCATATGTGGGAATCTTTTTCATACAATCTTCGTGGCGGCCTTTTCTACAAAACCAGCAGATTGGGTTAGTGGCAGTTTCATTGCATTCCATGGTATTTCATCTAAAAGATGGTTACATCTCCAGGTGTAGGAGAGTGGTTATTTACATCCTTGTGGAATTCAACAAACTCCTTGTGCGCATTTTCTTGATGCCTTCTCAACTCTTCCAAATTCTCAAACACATTGCTACATAGGTAGCACTTTGGCTTGTGCTGATCTACCATTGATAGTACCATTGATATTTCATTTACCCCTCTGTCATAATTGAATCTTTTTTCAAGCCTATACTGGAGTGAACCACTCTGAGAAGCGCTCATCTCTTCCCCTTGACGCTTCATTGAAAGCATTTTGCAATTTTCGAGTTATTTCTCCAACCTTACCGTTTCCAATTGTTACATTGTCAATTTCTGCTACTGATTTTACCTCAGCTGCAGTACCTGTCATAAAGACCTCATCTGCTATGTACAGATCTTCTCTATCAATTTCTCTCTCATTTACCACAAGTCCTTCTGATCTTGCTATCTTGATTACACTATCCCTTGTTATTCCATCAAGGATGCCTGCGTTTAGTGGAGGTGTCAAGATCTCACCCTTGTTCACAATGAAAATATTTTCTGCACTTCCCTCTGATACCTTGCCATGGTAATTCAACATGATTGCCTCATCATAGCCATCTCTTAGAGCTTCTACTCTTGCCAAGGCCGCATTTGCATAGTTTGATGCCGCTTTTGCCTGCATGGGCTGTGATCTAGAATCTATTCTAAGCCAGCTTGATACTTTACATCTTGCTCCATGAACCTTTCCTGCACTGGACTCGCCAGTGTTCCACTCCCAGCAAGCTATTGCAACATCTATCTTGTTTGGAGTTGGTGTAAGACCCATCACTCCATGGCCATAGTATGCAATAGGTCTAATGTAACATTCTTTGAGTTTACTTGCTTTCACTGTCTTAATTATTCCATCTGAGATTTCTTTTTTGGAATAAGGAATTTTCATTGAATACATTTTTGCAGACTTGAATAACCTATCTACATGCTCTGGTAATCTGAAAACCATCGGACCTCTAGGAGTATTGTAACATCTAATTCCCTCAAATATTGCAGTTGAATAGTGTAATGCATGTGTAAGGACATGGACTTTTGCATTTTTGTATGCAACAAGATTACCATTCATCCAAATCTTGCCCTGTTCTTTCATACCAAGTGGGATAAAGTTTGGTAATTTAAAGAAATAATCAAAATCTTCAAACCATCAATGCTGAGAAACTAGATTGTCTTTAAATCACAGAAAACCATGATTTTATGTGATGCCGCAGCCTGTACTCTCATTTGTCTCTGTTGCCTTATTTGTTATTGGCATTGTAGGAAATGGATTTGAGATGAGAAAAATTCGCATGGCTACAGAAGGACTGCCTAATCCAAAGAATGTGTTTCTTGACAGGCGCAACCTCAAGTGGTATGCATTGATTGGAATTGCCCTAGTACTTTGGGCAGTAAACAGCATCTATACATGATCTATATAGATCATCTCTAAATATTTCCTGATCGTATAATACACTAGTGCGTGTTTTGGGTAACGCCGGGCTAATTCTAGATAAAGAGGCCCAAGAATAAACCCACTTTGACATCCTACAGGTATGGACTTGTAGGTGTCAAATGTTTATCAAATTTTACCATACACAAGATAGAAATCATAGTATTGTCTGAAAACTAGAATATGGTTGCAAGAAAGACAGGAAAACACAAGCGAAAGGCAGACCAGCGTGCCACTCGCAGAAAAAGAAAAAAGTAGAACAGTAGTTGTAATTTTATAAAATAAAAAATTATTTCACTGACATTATTTTTAGTTAAACAAATTTTATTTTCGATCTTTCTGCATGGACTGTCCTGATCGCTTTCTCTATGCTGTCTGCACTATCTTCAATTACTATTATGATTCTAGATGTTTCTTCTTGTGCATCCATGTTGAGTATGTTCAGACCCACCTCGCCTATTCTAGAGCTTGCTTTTGATGCAACTTGTTGGACACGCCACATTTCATCTCCAATCAAAGTGATCACACCCCTGTTGTAAGTTATAGACGCCAACGAATCAAATCCTAAAATGTATCTCTCATTGCGTTTGACATAGTCTCCATCCAGAAATAATATCCTTGTAAACTCGATATCGTCTTTAGTAAATGGAGACAAGACCACAAATTCACTATACCTCTTGTCTCTATCAAGGGACTGGAACAACCTCTCCGATGCCTCTTTCTCAATTCTAACAATAGAACAGTTTTTCTTTCCTGTGACTATTTTGAGAGGATGGCCATTCTTTTCACTTGGTTTTCTCTCGATTGTTGTTATTTTTTCAGGCCTGCCCATGTCTGTAATTATTATTGGCATCTCTACACCATTTTCCACTATTTCCTTTATTGCAATCGGATCCAAAATTTTCATTCCAAACATTCCTGCAATTCTTGCTTCATTGTACGAGAGACTGGTAATGCTTTCTAGTTCTTCTTTGACTACTCGTGGATCTGCAGATAGTACAGCACTGTCTTTCTCAAAATCAATTCTAGTATTGTATTTTTTGCTAAAAAGAATACCAAGATCAGCAGCAGTCCTATCAGAACCCCCTCTTTCATATGTCGTTTCTACACCTTCTACTGTTTTTCCAATAAATCCTCCAATTGACAGAACATCATTTTCTTCCAATAGTTTCTCGACCCCACTCATTCTTTCTGATGACTCTGAGGCAAGAAAGTTTGCAGACTCCAAATTATTATCAGTGATTATGGGCCATATGTCAAATGAAATAACTTCTGATTTTATTCCAGAACTTTTTAGGACATAGTTCATTACATGGGACATCAAGACTTCACCTGAATACGCAAGTAATCTTGCTCTTGTTTCATTGGCAAATTCTCTTTTTTGTAGAGTCTCTGCTAAAACAGCTTCAGCTTTTTCTAAAAAAGAATTGATAGTCCTGTTACAGTCATCTTGAAGTGTCTTGTCTACCATCTCAACAATTTTTTGATATGGTTTTCTTAGAATTTCCGTACCTAGACTCTCTCCTTTTTCTGCACTACGTCCAATCTCAAGTGCAATATCTGTAAGCGATCTCTGTTTTTCATTATATGTGGTAAGAGGAGCAGAAAAAACTGTAATTACTTTGGAATCTTTTTTCAGCTCGTTAATCCTTTTGATTATAGTTGGTATTAGTATGCCGTCTACACCTACTGCACTGCCGCCAAATTTTGAAACAACCAGGTTTTCCAAAACTTGGTTATCTCTCCTTCAGTCCTTCTATAAAGTATTGGATGTTTTTAAGGGCTGATCTAAAAAACTCAACTGCATAAATCATACGCAGTACTTAAATCTAAAAACCCAGATAATTTCACTCATGTCCATAAAATCCGACAATTATGTCATTCAGGGCGAGTTATTCAGGGACAAGAATACAAATCATATCTTACAATTTATTCCAGATGTAGGCCTTGTTCACAATGAACCGCTCTGCAAAGAAATCACAGGCTGTATTGATTTTCAACAAAATAACTAGACCAAGAAATTTTTTATAAGATCTGACGCCTTTTTTGCCCCATCAAAAGGCTGTGGGTTTGGCTTCTCATCAATTTTTTCTTGGATTAATTTGTCAATATGAAAAATATCATCATACGTATATCCAAGTTCCCTTGCATTTTCTTCTTGTTCAAAATGGCCTTTTATTGGAATGAATATTCCTGGAGTACCATAATGCTTTGATTCATCTATGGTGGATTTTCCAGCAAGTGAAATTAACAAATCTGCTGCAAATATCACTTCATGCAAATTATTTACAAATCCCAAATTTCTAATGTTTTTACGATTCATTTTAAATGAAGGGCCACTCACAATCACAAGATCAAAATCATGATTAATCTCTGAATATGTCTCAAGGATTTTTTCAATCAAAAATCTACCCGCATCCGTTCCGCCTATGCTTACCACAATTGTTTTCTTGTGGAACGCAAATTTTTTTCGCAATTCTTCCCGTGACTGTGATGTATTTCGTACTATTGGACCCACCCTAACCAAATTATCTTCACTCTTGCCATTTTCTGGCAAAATTACAAGATCACATTTTTCAATTATGTTTTTCATTGATTTGTTCATCTGTCTTTCAATTATAGATCCAATGCCTTTTGCAAAATTTGTCTTGAGTATGTCAGTTACCAAAATGGTCTTGATTCCCATTTCTTGGGCTACTACTAGTGATGCAAAATCTTCATCACTTACAACAAGTCTTGGATGGTAGGTTTGAAGTATCTGAGATGAAATTGTTTTGCATTCCTTGTAATACGTATAATACTTGAAGAGCCATTTGAGTGGGCGTTGTAATTTTCCATTCTCAACCTGAAAAATAGGAGGACTGTATAGGTTATCTACATTAAATCCATTCTGTGAAATAATAGTAGATGCTGCACCTCCGCTTACAAATCGCTTTGACATTTTGTCAAGGTTCTGAGATATGGCTATGTCTCGTGTAGCATGCCCTAATCCTATAGGGCTTGAGAAAAAAACCAGATCTGGCATACACAGCTTCAGACAATCAAGTAATAAAAAAATTCAGTGAAGATAATTACATACAATGTCAATAAACTGAACCAAATACCCTGCAACTAAACTATTGTACCAGAGTTTTAAGCATGGACAGGTTGCTTATGATCTGATATTGAGGATATTTGCCAATTTTCTCAGGATTTGAAAGTATGTAATGACATTCAGCTTTTTTTGCACATTCCATATCATGAATTCTATCTCCTACCATGAGCACATTTTGTGGGGATAAACTGAATCGTGTTATAGTTTCCTTGATCTGTTCTAATCTATCGTGATTTTCATCACGTGTAATTATGCTAGAAAAGATGGAAGAAACGCCCATCTTTGCAAGAATTCTCTCAGCAACTCTTCTACACTGCATTGTAACAAGACAGATTGTAAAATCTCTCAAATGAAAATAATTAAGAATTTCAATTGAGTGATCAATAATTTCCAGATGGCCTAAACCAATCTCTTCTTGTTTACATAAAAACTCAAATGCATCATTTAATTTGATTTTGTCTTTATTTGCATTTTTTATTATGGATGGAATTAACGGTTGAAAATTCTCATCAGTTTGAAATAAATGTCTCAGATAGTCATACACCTTGTCATATTTTATTGGTAGCTTTACTAATGTTCCATCCAAATCAAAAATTATAGCTTTAATCATAATACTTTTTCCTTGAAACCATCTTCTTTCCAGATCCAGACTCCACAATCAATATGTCTTAGAAGATGTAGTCCATCAGGATAGATGTCGTTACCTAATTCTTCTGGTTCTGAAATCTCACCCATGCCTAATTTAACATAAAGATATGGGATATTTTTCATGTTATTTTGTTTGAGAATCTTTGTTGATATGAAACCCCATAAAGGTGTGGTAGTATGAAATTTACCAGAATCAATCTCTGTTACATAAAATTTTTCTTCAGAGTCGCCTTTTAGGTCTACAGAATAATTTCCATGTGGCTTATTGTCCATAGATTTTACCGCATCAACCCCAATTTTGTTAATGTTAGAATCAACAATGATTTTTGACACTGTTGGTGTTCCGGTAATGCCAGATGGCGAAATATGTTTGAATGGATATTCTAGTCTTTCTCTTGTAAAAGAACAAATTAGTTTGCCCTCAAACCAAAAACTATCCCAGGCAACATTTCTACCTGGCAAATATTTTTGTATCATGAAATCGTCATATTTCATATTTTTTTTGATTACCCATAATTTCATCCAATATTGAGCCTCTTCTGCGTTATTGCATAATAAACTCAGAAAACCTCCTGCACCTTGTTTTGCTCTTACCCAAAGAGGTTCTCCATTACTTAATGAGTCAAAGGATTTCATAATTTCCTCTTCTGAAGATATAGTTTTGGTAGTTGCTACAGGAATGTTATTTTTATTAAGTATTTTTTGAGTTTCTAACTTGTCTGCAATAATAACTTCATATCTTGGAAGAAGTGTATGAGTGGAGAATGTTTTATTTTTTGCAACAACTTGAGCTTCTGATGATGGCTGAGGATGTAAAAAATCAATCTTGTACTCCTTAATTATTTTAGTAATAAGATTTACAAACTGTGGATCAGAGTGTCTAGGAGAATTAATTCTTACATCTATTTCTGGAAACTGTAAATAGTATGGATTAAAATCAGTTCCAACTATAAAGAAATCATCTTTTACTGCCCGTAAGGCTCTTACAAAATTAACTCCACCAATACCTCCAGATCCTGTTACAAGAATTCTTTTCATCTGTATGTGCCGATTAATCGTTGATTTGGTTAATTATTATCTTTTTTTAAATCAGATGACTTGTTACAATAACTACATTAATCTGTATACAAGCAGGATTATAGATTGCAATACGTGTTTCTAAGTCATGATGTAGACTGGAGAAGACAAGGTGCTTCGTATGACCATATCATAGAAAGAAGCGAACGATTTGAACCTGATATTCTAAAAACAATGAAAGATGAAAATCTGTATTATAATATTCCCAAGTATATGGCTATAGAAGAAAAATATGGGATTAGATCTACTTATTTTTTTAGAACAATTTATGAAAATGGTCTTTTGATTGACTATGAAGATGATATAAAACAACTTGGTAAAGGAGGTTGGGAGATTGGATTGCATTTAGATCCATCTTCTATAAATGATATTGATAAAATAGCTAGTGAAAAAAATGCATTAGAACACTTGTGCAAGACTGCCTTGAAAGGCAATAGAGTACACTATCTAGGTTTCAATGAAGAACTACCAAAAAAACTCCAACAATGTGGTTTTGTGTATGACTCTACATTTAGAATGTCAAAGGATCTAATTGATAAAAATGAGATTGGTTTTTTTAAATATGATAAACTGATAGAATTTCCGCTTACTTTGATGGATGCTTACTTGTTTACTTATATGAAAATAAAGGAGAACGAAATAATTGATATTTTCAACAAAACTCTAAATCTATGCAGAGAAACAAATTCAAAATTTAATGTCATGACTATAAACTGGCATGACAACGTATTACAAATGAAAGGAGGGAGAATGTATGAAAAGATTGTTGAATTTCTAACTTCACAAGAAGATGTTAAAATGGTTAGAGGAATGGATTTGGCAGGAATTATCAATAAACTCTGAAGAACGGATAATTTTCTAATTGTGTACTGTAGTGTGCTTTTGATGTATGAAAATTCTTTTTGTCAAAATGTATTTTTCCAGTTATTCACTTAGACTTATATGCATTTTATATTGAATCCTGTTCGGGTTCATAGTCCAGGTCGGTTATGACGTCGCCCTTACACGGCGAAGATCCAGGGTTCAAATCCCTGTGGACCCATTCTTTTCTGGGTACATTTATGGATCCAAGAATAGCACACCATATGCCTCAATCCCAAGACTGGAACTAAAATTAAGACAATATAATGCCTATCCCATCGGATTCAAACTATTAGAATATGGGTCTGAAATTATTAGAGGGAAAAAAGTAGCAGAAAGTGATCTAATTTTTAAGGTCGAGATGATAATCAGATCCGTTGGATGAGGATCATGATTCCAGTTTATTGAAAGGATTGAAGGAAAAGGTAGGAGAAGAATTCCACAAAGTCACAGACATTAAGGACTCTGTAGTAGATAAGATCACTGACATCAAGGATGCTACAGAAGAAAATACCAGTATTGCAAAGGAACTAGCCAGTTATCAGGGAAGCAATATGAAAAGCGAAGGTCAATTTCTGAAAAAGATTTTTCAAAATAAAGAAATGGTCTTTATGAAAACGGATGCAGTAGCTATAGTATTACGTAAGCTCGGGGGAAATGAAGAGTTTTTGGAATTGGTTGATAAGCTGACAAGGGAGGGATATAGATTAGTTCATCAAGAGAGTGTACGGAACATTCCTTTGGGCTTTGGATTCAACTATCCGTTAGGTAGCCTATACTATTTTCAACATGTAAAATACATAGGTAATACGTAACCAATCACCCAACGACTTTTGACAGTGAAGAATTCTGACGTAGATTTGATAGAACCTTATAATTGACACTGCTAAATTGAAGGATAAAGAATATCTTTCCACTGGTAAGAGAATCCATAAAAAGCAAGAAGTCGTATTAAAGTCACGATTGATAACCAAATCAAAAATTCTGTTTTTACGTATTGAGTTTCAAAAGAACCATTTCTCTACAAGTAGGGGATTTATGTGGATCCAACCGAGATAGAATCTCGAAAAGATAGCGTTACAAGAAGAGATTTTCTTAAACTACTTGCAGCCGGAGGTGTTGCTTTGACATTTACACCATTTGTTCAGTGGGGTAAATTCATGCCAAATCCATCAAATGCATCCTTGGAAAGAGCCCAAGTCATGCTGCCAGATGGGACACAAGCAAACGTCAAGACTTTTCCTAAGAATCACTCAGAGGTTATTACATATCCAAAAACTGGAGATACTGTTTTGGATCAAGAGGCATTTAAAAAATGGCAGTTTGTTCGATTGCCTGAAGAACTTGGCGGTGATAAAGATGATGTCACTGCATTTCGTGCATATAGCATGGTTTGTTTGCATTTGTGGTGTTTATGGAAATACTGGCCACAAGAAGGAAGAAAGCGAGGGGAATGTCCATGTCATGGAAGTATGTACAACATGATAAATGGCAAAGCCTTTGCAGGGCCTGCATCTCTTCAAGCTGCACCGTCAAACGTATTGCCAGTTCTTTACCTCGAGACAGATAACGATGGGAATCTGTGGATAAAACCTGCAATATGGAATGTCAATCAGAATGGAATAGTAGGATATGGTAGATTTTTACCAGCATAGCATTTTATTGAGAAAATATAACTTATGATATTTTTTCCAATTTTTTCTCATATTTACATACTAGCTGTGTAATGCTTCTTGCTAATGTCAAGGAGTTAACATGTGTTCTCAAGAAAGATACTAGCAACAATTGATCAGCCATTGGAAAATAAAATAGACCTCTTCTAGCCCTTTCTACATAGGTAAATCTTAATTCGCCTAAACTCACATCAAAATCCTTTCTCATTCTATACACGAGAGCATTTTCCATAAAAAATATTTCTTTGGCAGTACTCGTAAGTTTTTTAATAGTACTGTTGCGACCTTGGCTCCCCCTGACTCTCCCCATTTTATCAATAATTGCCACAAATTCTATATGATTATTCATTGCCATCACGGATTTGCACAATTCACTTGATAACATATTCATTTTTGAATCTAGTAACATGTCTTAATCTGTAACATAGTACTATAAATTGTCTATAGCATGTACACTGCAATCATGTCAAATAAAATCAAGAATCTGTAGACTCAGTTGTATAAGATCTAATTATAACTTTTGAGATTTTTCTGAGTTAGTTTTTCGTCTATATGGTAATTTACCATAAAGTATGTTTTAGCGCCGTACAAAAACGCCATAATCTTAATTTTAAATCGTCTTTATTTGTTGGGTGTGGCAGTGTAGTGGGAATGTACAGAAAGTTTATTCGATACGATGAGTATGTGGAAATAGAAAAGATGAAAAGATTTGAATACAAATGAGAAGCAAAACAGTGAATTTGTAGACATACTCAAATCAAATTATAAACTAAGAATTGAAGAAATAGACAAATTTTCTAGAGATTTCTCAAATATTTCTGCTGATTTTCGAAGTAAATACTTGGTAGAAGTATTAGACCTACTTCAGTATCATGTGGATCTACAGAAAAAATTTACAAAAAATTATTCAATATGGTATGACACAGATTTAATGGATAAGGAATCAATGATAATTACTAAATCCTGGATAAACACCATGCACCTCATACGCTCATTTTATACTTCATTGCTAGACTATGGGACAAAAAATATGAGAATTTTCAATCAAGGGTTCATACATATTTTGCAAATGGCCGAAATGTATCATGATATGTTTGAGAATATGCCTCCTATTCAAAAAAATATGTTAATAGCGATTATCAAGCAGGTAAAAGAATACAACGACAATTTTATGCAAGAACAAATTCCAAGAAAAAAATCTTTGTCCAATAAAAAGGCTCAGAAAAATCAAATTGTTGCAAAGGAAATATCATGAATGTATTTCATGTACCAGTAGTAGAATGTTTAGTATAGAAAATCAATCGGAAAAATTGAATAGATGACGACGATTAAGAAAATTTTAGTATCTCTTGATGGTTCCAAAAAATCATTCAAAGGGCTAGACATGGCCATAACATTGGCAAAACCATTTGGGGCAACTTTGGTTGGACTCTGTGTTATTCCAAACGAACCTCCAATATTCATGCCTGGTATGTCAAGCTCCTTTAAGCAAAAAATGACAGAAGAGGCAAAAAAATTCCTCGAACGAGCAAAAAAGATTTCAGAAAATAATGGTATTGAATTCAAATATTGGATAGCAAACGGTGTACCGAGTGAATATGTAGCAGAATTTGCCAACAATAGACCGTTTGACATGATTGTAATAGGGGGACGAAGTCATGGCAGAATTAGAGAATTACTATTAGGTAGTGTAGCCCATTCTACTGTACACCAATCAGAGATTCCCGTATTGGTAGTAAAATAAGATGAAAAAAATTGAAAGATTAGAAAAATTCTAAATCGGATTCGTCACTGAATACACAACAATTCCAATCAAACTTAAAAGTCTGACCTAAAAAGGTGATAGTCTGACATCCCCTCCAGTCCGATCTTAACTTTGAATTCATTTTCCAGTCATATTCTAATTTTATGTAAACCTGGGTCCAAAATTATCACTAACACTAGTATTTTTCATAGATCCAGCTTTGTACAATATATTTTGAAACAGGTTTTCCTGATAAAACGAAGTTAAATCTTAGAATGTTTCTATACTCACATGGTTCACGTAATTTCAAACAATAGTCTTCAAAAAATTACTGAAGACAACACTTTCCCCCAGGACTCAAATCTATATGAAAGTTTAGTTGATCCAGACCAAATTAAAGTTCTATTCCGGGTCAAGAGTTGGAATGTACTGTATCTTTTTGTTTGTATTTTGCCCATGCATTGTTTACAGTAAAGACTATTCTCTTTCCAAGAACATGCTCTAACCACAATGGAATCATGAACTTTCTGTTAGGTGAAAAATACCTGTAATATTTTTCACTGTCTAATTCCTTGTCGTCAAGAACATTTCGGGCAGCAAAGTCTCCACAAAAAGTACCCCATGGAAGACCAACACAGCCAAGAACAAAATGGGTCCAAGGGTGCTCTGGGTCAACAAGCACTGTAGGAATAAGGTCTCTTGTCATGTCGATTCGTCCCTGCCAGTATTGAGTAAATCTAAGAGGCCGAATTGTTGGAATTTTTTCTTTCAATCCATTTATGACATGATCTATGACACGGGGTGTAGTAGTATCATTTTTTGCATAAGTTGTTAACATGTCTCCACCTCCAACTAGCAATCGTTTTGTACCTGTAAGCCGAAAATAAGTGTAGATAAGATCAGAGTCCCAACATTGGAGAGGTCCTTGTGGGAAAAGTTTTGCAATCTCATCGTCTCCCAAGGGTTCGCTAATAGAAAGAAAAGTCTGAGCATGGTATACGCTTTCATGATATTTTGTAATCTCAGGTTTTGGTTTGTCTATGCAAAAGATGATCTTGTCTGCAGTTACCGAACCGAGATGTGTGTGAACGGTATGACCTTCCCAAGAAAGTACTTCTGATGATTCAAAGATCTCTATACCGTTATCCAAAAGAATCTGCTTGATTCCCTGTGCGTACAAAAGAGGATTAACTCCATACGTTCCTGTATACCGAATTGCTCCCGAATATGCCTTTGATCCGATAATGGAGGGCATCTCTGATTCCGTATACACTTTGCTGGAGTAGCCAATCTTCTTTCGTGCCTTTACCTCATCCTGCACATCTTTCCACCCGCTAGCATCTTTCCCTAAAAAAAGACAATCCTGAACTTGTAGATCGCATTCTATCTGGTATTTTTTGATGTGATCTACCATTATATCAACTCCTTTTGATGCAACTTCCCACAAATCCTTTGCACCCTTTGCACCATACCTTCGCAATAATTGTGACAGCTCAAGTTCGCTGTCAGGAGTTAGAAAACCTGCACTCTTACCAGTAGAGCTTCCACCGCAAATATTCTTGTCAATCAATACTACTTTCTTTCCTGACCCAACAAAGCGAAGTGCAGCTGCAAGACCAGCAGCTCCTGCGCCTACTATTAGTACGTCTGTTTTTATTTGACCTCTCATTGGTTCTCTAATGGGTTCACTAACTCCCAATAAAGTTGTAAACCACCAATCCTGCAAGATCATAAATATCAGCTTATCCTGTCATGTAAATTTATTAAGTCTCATGTAACTATGTTACTGTGTTTTTAATAATACTGTATAAATGACGTAACGTGTAAATGGTTACGGATCCAACTGACAAGATGTATGTAGAAATTACAATGGTCATCATAGGTGTAATTGTTGCAGTCATAACATTTGTGATAAGTTTTAAAATGAGACATTAAAAATTATTTTTGTAAGATTATCTGCCTTGAGGAATCTGTGATTGAATGTATAGCATCTTTGATATCATCGATTGAATCTGATAGTATTTTTACAATTAATCCTGCCTGGTTGGAAAAAGTAGACCAACTTCCTTGTAGTTTTTTATTTTCCATTATTCTGTCCAATTCTATCTTTCTTGATCTCTCTGATGGGGTAATCAAATAGACTATCCTGTGAACCCACTTAAAATCCTCTAAGGCCAATAGGTCTGCATAATTCTGGATGGTCTCTGAGATATGAAATTTTTTGTAGCATGGACTGCTTGTCTTGCGGAAAAGTTCCGCCTATTGGATAAGCGTTTGATCCATGATTTGCACGAAATACAACCGGATCACTAGGCTCCATCTTTGATATCAATAATTCCAGCTCTCCTAGAGCCTCAGAATCATCAATTGGCAAAAATGGCTCCTTGAATTTTGTAAGAAATTCATCACGTATTCCATCTTCTAAATGCAGAGTCAGGGCTCCTACATAATGAGGTGCAGAAGCACTTAGTACTTTGGCAGTCTCCTCTATGTGGTTCTTTGAGTATGTCTTTCCTCCAAGGCCCAAAATGACCATGCATGATATGGTATATCCTGCATCTTTTGCCTTTTGACATGCCTTTATGATTGTCTGACCGGTTGCCCCCTTGGTAACTTTTTTAAGAATTATGTCTGAGCCACTTTCTATCCCAATGTAAAACATTGTCAGTCCTGCTGCATGCATCTTTTTGAGATCCTCTGGAGACTTTTTCATAATATTTTGCGGCATGGCATAGCATGATATACGCTCAAAGTTTGGAAACTTTTCTCGCAGATAGTCTAGAATTTGTAGCATTCTTTCAGTTGGCAAGTTTAATGCGTCGCCGTCTGCAAGAAATATTCTAGTACTGTAGGGCATGTGTTTTGAGGCAAGATCAATCTCCATCTTGATATCTTCCCATGGCCTTTCAGAATATTCCTTTGAGCGGTACATGTTGCAGTACGAACATTTGTTAAACGAGCAACCTAGTGTGACTTGAAAAATTAATGACTTGGCTTCAGATGGAGGCCGGTACAATGGATAATCGTAATCTAACATACTACCATCTAGTCCTGATCTATCTTATCAGTTATTCGATCATGCGTTAAAAATAATTTTTCTTTTTCTCTTGTAGCTACATTCATTCTACGTATCCATGATTCTACATGGATTTAGGGTCAAACAAATAAAGATCTATTAATTAACTGATGATACACAAGCATACATGCCTATAGATCCATATGCCAGACGTCTCTTGTGGTTTGTATTTATGGGCTCAAAAGGTGGCTTGAACAGAATTCGTTTAATTTCTCATATACGCGATAAACCGCTTAATGCAAACCAACTTGCCAAGGAGATGAATCTAGATTACAAGGCAATACAGCACCACGTGAGAGTGTTAGAAAAAAACAACCTGATAACCCGAATGGGAGACAAGTATGGTGCAACATTTTTCATTTCTACATTTCTTGAGGTAAATATGCAAGTCTTTGACGAAATTGTAAGCAAATTGGAAAAAAGTAAATAAACAAAGCGGAGCCAAGTCTCTTCAAATGGAACCAATGATGACTGCAAGCACAATTGTGTCTGGAGCTAATATGGTAGCGCTTGGAGTACTCATAGGGGTTTTTGCTAAAATGTATTCCAAAACTAAGGCACAACTGCCTCTGGGAATGATTTTTTTTGCAGGCCTCTTGTTTTTGCACAATGTGATTGGAGTCTATGCATACTTTACAATGATGGAACTCTATGGTTCTGCATTGTTACCATACTTGTTGGCAGTACATGTTGCAGAGCTTGCTGGTGTACTAATATTTTTGAGAATAACTCTGCAATAGATTTGATTTAATTGTAAGATGAATAAAATCAGTCTGTGAAGCAACAGTACAAAGAATATCTCAAACTCAACAAGAATATTCTTTTAGGATTTCTTGCATCGATCGTTATTTCGGCAATTGTTGCACAAATGTTTTCAAACCAACAAAATTATGTCAATGCTACAATAACCCTGGGAGTTGATTATGTCGTATATTTCTCCACGTTTGGCTCACTTTATTACATTGACAACAAGAAAAAATATCTCCTTGAAACAGGTCAGGTGGACAAGGCAGGGCTCAGGCGAGATCTAATAAAGGTAATATCTTCTCTAGGAATAGGAGAGGTTGTCTATACTGCCTGCAGATGGTCTCTTCAGTATTATTTACTCACAAATTCATACCAGGCCTATGCCGCATCTCTAGTGTCACAATCTATCTCAACTGTAATCTATATGATAACTGTAAATTTGAGCGTAAAATTAATGAGGTTGTACAAAGATGGTCCTTAGCATATTTGTTGACGGCTCAGGCGGTCCCAATTCTGGATTTGGATTCTTTGTCAAAGAAACAGGAGAATCATTTTACAAAAAAGAGCCAAACATAACAAATAACCAAGCTGAATACATGGCCATAATTTCTGCACTAAAAAAATTTTCAGGCGCTCTGGATAAAATTGTAATCTATAGCGACTCAAAAAATACAGTTTTGCAATTAAATCATGAATATGCCATCAACAATGATCAGTTGAGGAGCCTTGCAAGAGAAACATGGGAACTGGCAGCCAAGTTTCCAAACCTGAAGATAGACTGGATCCCAAGAAACCAGAATCTAGCTGGAAAGATGCTTGGCAGTTAATCTGATGTTTGGGATCAGGTGCTTTTCTTGGATAAACTTATTATACAAATACATTTGAGTCCATCTCGTTAAAATGAGCGAATCTATTTTCCTGTCTCCAAAATCTATTGCCATAATCGGTGCTTCTGATAAAGAAGGAAGTGTGGGACGTGCCATCACATCTAACATACTAAAGGGGTATACTGGAAAGATCCTTCCAATCAGTCCTACGAGGGAAACTGTATTTGATAAAAAAGCGTACAAAACCGTTCTGGATGTTCCAGAGGAAATAGATCTTGCAGTTGTGGTTACAAAAAATGATGTTGTTCCTGCAGTGCTTGAAGAGTGTGGCAAAAAGGGAATCAAGGGAGCAATTGTAATAACAGCTGGAT
Organism: Nitrososphaerota archaeon; assembly: GCA_028867275.1. Lineage (GTDB taxonomy): Archaea > Thermoproteota > Nitrososphaeria > Nitrososphaerales > Nitrosopumilaceae > Nitrosotalea. Next base: position 25,640 of record JAGWGU010000007.1, on the reverse strand, counting down.
TCAAAGAAGTCAACGAAGAGGGCGCAAAGCTTGAACGAAAGCTTGCAGAAATTGCCAAGCAATATAATATCAAAATCATAGGACCCAACTGTCTTGGTGTGATGAATTTAGCACCTCAAACAATGATGAATTCAACTTTTCTCAAAGTGACTCCCAAGTCTGGAGGAATTGCACTTGTATCACAAAGTGGAGCTATTTGTGCAGCACTGGTTGAGGATGCAAGTGCTCAGGGAATAGGATTTTCCTCTGTAATCAGTATGGGAAACAAAGTCGACCTAAACGAAGTTGATATCCTGAAAATGCTTGCAGAGCACGAGCAGACAAAGGTCATTGTAATGTATCTTGAAGATATGACTAATGGAAGAGAATTCTTGAAAATATGCAAACAAATTACCAGATTAAATAAAATAAAAAAGCCTGTGCTGGTTTTAAAATCTGGCCGAAGCCCCGAGGGCGCAAAAGCAGCCATGTCTCATACTGGTGCACTCATGGGCTCTGATGAAATTTATGATGCACTGCTAACGCAATCAGGCGCAATACGGGTTGACACCATGGAAGAATTGTTTGATTATGCAACTGCCTTTTCAAAGCAACCACTGCCTTCCAAGGGAGACTTGGTCATTGTATCAAATGCCGGAGGGCCGGCAATAATTTCTACTGATGCCTGCTCAAGAATGGGGATAAAGATGGCAAATATTGAGGACATTAGACCCCAGATAAATGCAGTTATTCCTCCGTGGGGAACTTCTAGAAATCCAGTAGACATAGTGGGCGATGCTGATTTTAACAGATTTGATCATGTGTTAAATCTTGTACTTGCTCATCCAAATACTGGCTCAGTCATAACAATGTGTACCCCATCTGCTACACTTGATTACAATAAACTTGCAGAGGTAGTTGTCAGCGCATCAAAAAAATACAATAAAACAATTCTTGCAAGTCTGATGGGCCTTGATGAGGGAATGAAGAATAAAGAAATTCTAGCAGAAGGGGGTGTTCCATATTACGACTATGCAGAAAAGGCAATACGTGCGCTCAAGGCAATGCTGAGATTTGCTCAATGGTCTCAAACATCCGAAGGAAAGATACAACAATTCAAAGTAAACAAGCAAAAAGTAGAACAAATATTTGCCAAGGTAAAATCTGAGGGAAGGAAGAACTTGTTAGAAGAAGAAGGACAAGAAGTTTTGAAAGCATACGGTTTTCCTGTACCAAAAAGCATTCTTGCTGCAAAAGAGAAAGAGGCAACAGTTGCAGCAAAAAAAATTGGTTATCCAGTTGTAATGAAAATAGCTTCACCACAAATTATTCACAAGTCTGATGCCGGTGGAGTTAAGGTGGGATTGAAGACTCCTCAAGAAGTCAAAAAGGCCTTTAAAGAAATAATAAAAAATGCAAAAAAATATGACAAGAAAGCCATCATCAAGGGCGTATTGGTTCAAGAGATGGTAAAAGGCGGAAAAGAGACCATCGTGGGCTCAAAGCAAGAACCAGGATTTGGGCCTGTAGTTATGTTTGGCATGGGTGGAATCTATGTCGAAGTACTAAAAGACGTCACATTCCGGGTTGCTCCTGTTACAGATGCTGAAGCAGATGAAATGATATCATCAATTAAAACAAACAAGTTGTTGCAGGGTGTCAGAGGAGAGAAACCATCCGATGTCAAAAAACTTGCAGACTGTATACAACGAATCTCTCAGCTAGTGACTGATTTCCAAGAAATAAAAGAGCTTGACATGAACCCAGTTCTTGTGTTCGAAAAGGGCAAAGGCTGCAAAGTAGTTGACGTAAGAATTGGGCTTGCTTAAAGAACAACAATTTTGTTATAATATTTATATTACTTGCAAAGGGTATTAGCTGACATGCCAATTAAGACAGCTGCTGAGTACATCCAAAGTCTCAGGGGCCGTGACCTGAAAGTCTACCTTTTTGGTGAACTTGTAAAAGAACCTGTAGATCATCCGATGATTAGGCCCTCGATAAATGCAGTGGCTGAAACATACGATCTGGCAGAAAAGGAAGCCGAGATGGCAACTGCAAAATCATCCATAACCGGTTTGCAAGTCAACAGATTTTTGCATATTGCAGAAAGTGCAGATGATCTGGTAAACCAAAATAAAATGCAGAGAAAACTTGGCCAACTCACTGGAACATGTTTTCAAAGATGTGTGGGAATGGATGCACTAAATTCATTGTATTCTGTTACTTTTGAAATTGATGAAAAATACAAGACCAATTATCACAAACGGCTAGTCGATTTTATCAAAATGATCCAGCAAGAGAATTTTGTCATTGGAGGTGCCATGACTGATCCAAAGGGAGACAGAAGCAAGGCACCACATCAGCAGGAAGATCCAGATGTATTCTTACATGTAGTAGAAAAAAATGACAAGGGAATATTTGTTACAGGTGCCAAGGCTCACCAGACTGGTTGCATCAACTCACACTGGATAATAGTAATGCCCACCATGAGATTGTTGGAAGGCGACAAGGATTATGCAGTGGTTGGTGCAATGCCTGCCGATTCTCCTGGAATCACATACATCTACGGGCGCCAGTCCTGTGACACAAGAAGCATGGAAGGTGGAGATATTGATGCAGGAAACGCAAAATTTGCAGGTCAAGAGGCACTCATGGTTTTTGATCGAGTGTTCATTCCATGGGACAAAGTATTCATGTTTGGTGAGTATGAATTTGCTGCAATGCTTGTAGAACGATTTACGTGTTATCACAGAAGAAGTTATGTATGCAAGACAGGTCTGGGTGATGTTTTAATTGGCGCAGCTGCTGCAATTGCTGATTACAACGGAGTTCCAGATGTTTCTCACATACGGGATAAACTAGTCGAAATGACTCATCTCAATGAAACCATATATGCATCTGGAATTGCTTCATCATCTCAGGCTCATCGCACCAAATCTGGTGTCTGGCTTAATGATGACATGCTAGCAAATGTCACCAAGCATAACGTGACTAGATTTCCATATGAAATTGGCAGACTGGCACAAGATATTGCAGGCGGTCTTGTAGTCACACTTCCATCTGAAAAAGATTTAAAAAATCCAACAACAGGCCCGATACTGAAAAAGTATCTTAAGGGACGAAAAGGAGTAGATGTTGAAAACAGAATTAGAATTTTGAGGCTAATTGAAAATATGACACTAGGCAGAAATGCAGTAGGATATCTCACCGAATCAATGCATGGAGCAGGTTCTCCACAAGCTCAGAGAATCCAGATTGCACGCCAAATGCAGCTTGAATACAAGAAAAAACTAGCTAAAAATCTTGCAAGCATTAAAGAAAATTCTGAAGCAGAATCTGAACAATCTGATTATTTCCAGCGTGTGTTCAAGATGCGATAATAATCAATTTATTTAGATTCTGAATCTTTATCCTGAAACTTGTTTGTTGACTCGTCTGAATCATTTGTAAGATATGATTTGTCACTTGACAAACTCTTGTCTGCACTAATTCCAGATTCATCTGAATCTATCTTGTCCTGATCATTGCCAGATATGCCATCTGTGGATTTTGGCTTGCCAAATTGTTTTACTAGCATTATGCCTACTATGACAGCTATTATGATGTAGTTGATTGGAGGCGTGAGTATCCTTGTTACATAGCCTATCTGTGGGACGACATAGACCACTTTTCCAATATAGTCATTTTTTGTTATTGGAAAGTCCGTTCCGGGTATGGATCCAGGATTTGCATCTCCTTTTGTCCTAATTACAAGAGGGTCCTTGTTTAGTATCTCAGCAACTCTGTGAACTATGACCTTATCATGTCCGTCTGGCCTGTTGAACACTATGATATCTCCAACTTTTAATTGATCAAAATTAACATGTCCCTGAACCACAATCACATCAAAGATTTCTAGGTTTGGTATCATGCTCCCACTTGACACTACATAAAATGGATTTTCTGTACCAAAAGCTACTCGAAGACCAATCCAAATTATTGCAATGCCGATTACTACAATTATGATATCCTTTACGATGCCTGACTTGAGAGAAAGTTTATTCAATTATTCTACATTCTCTAAAATCGTAAGATAAATCTTGCTTAACAATGATTGGTTTACTTTAATTTGTTACCACAGCTTTCGCAGAACTTTGAGCCTTGACTGTTCGTGTAACCACACTTGCATTTTAAATTATTTTCAAGCAAGCTCCCAAGCAATACAACCTCTCCAATCTTTCGTATGTCATCCCACTTTATTGTGACATCTGTTCCATCATTTCTTGTCACAACCAGCACTATGCTTGACTGATCTGGCTGAATTCCCATTTCCTTGACAATTCCCACCTTTCTTGCTTCAGTATCATAAACTCCTAGACCTGTGATGGAACTGAATGTCTTTACACCGGCAGCTTTGGGTTTCTCTTGCAATTCAAAACTCTGAGCTGGTTGTGGTGTTGCAACATTTGTATTAGTTACAGGTATTGCAGCTCCAACTGACGCTGCCTCGTCTGGCTTGCTAAAGTTTCTGTATTCCGCAAGAATAGAACCACATGTAGTACAAATGTATTGTCCCTTCTCTAGGAGGACAAGATTTTCTGCCACTATTTCATTAGGATTTTCATATTCGATCTTTGGACTTCCCTCATACTCTTTCTCGCATGTATTGCAATAATGCTTGGAAATCTTTTCTGAATCAAGACGGCCAACTGGAGCAAGAAACAAATCTGGTCCACCAAGATTGCCCTTTCTTTGTTGATCATCATTTACTGTAGCCATGATAAAACCTCCAGATCCTCTGAGTTTTTTCAATCGAAGCTCGCTGCTCATACTATAATCACATAAATCTCAGATAATTATGTATATATCATTTTGATGGGTCAACTCTATGCCACATATCAGAGCAAGAGATTATACAATTTCCAAAAATAACAGAAATTTTTTCAATATTTTGGAAAGAGTTATTAGAGCCAGAAGACTACATTAAACAAAAATTGACGGAAATAGGTGATCGAACTTTTCTCTGTCGTTTCAATAAAAAGATGATGAATAAACTTGACAAAATTTGAAGAATTAGGACTAAAGGATACCATACTCACTGCTCTTAATGAAATGGGTTTTCGCGAACCGTTTCCTATTCAGGCAGGAGCAATTCCAGTACTTCTTTCAGGACAGGATGTCATAGGTCAGGCACATACTGGAACAGGAAAAACAGCTGCATTCTCACTACCAATAATCCAAAATGTTATTCCAAAAGGTGGAGTGCAAGCACTCATCATTGCTCCTACAAGAGAGCTTGCAGTGCAGATATCTGATGAGATTGTAAAATTCTCAAGGCACTCTGGAATACGAAGTGTGACAATCTATGGTGGTCAAAGCATGAATGTGCAGCTGCAAGAACTCCACCGAGGAGTTGAAATTGTGGTTGCAACACCTGGACGTCTCATTGATCATATAAAACGTGGCTCCATAAAACTACAGAAAGTAAAGTGGGTTATACTTGATGAAGCAGATACAATGCTTGACATGGGATTCATTGAAGATATTAAATTCATCTTGGATCTGGTTCCAGAAGATCATATCAATGCATTGTTTTCCGCTACCATGCCAGCAGCAATCCTGATGTTGGCAGAAAAATACATGAAAAACCCACAAAAAATATTCATTGATTCAGATGATCTAAGTGGAGAGGGAATTGAGCAAGCATTTCTTGTAATAAAAGACAGAGAAAAGACAGACTATCTGTTCAAATTCATCAAAGAAAACGGAGCAGGTCAGGCAATAGTTTTCTGTTCTACAAAAGATAGGACAAGAAGAGTTGCACATGAGCTGGAACAAGGAAGGTTCAATGTAGTCTCAATTCAAGGAGACATGTCTCAGTTTAGAAGAGATAAAGCAATGTACATGTTTAAAAAAGGCAAGGCAGACATTTTGGTAGCTACTGATGTTGCAGCAAGAGGTATTGATGTACCAAAAGTTGCATTGGTGATAAACTATGATGTTCCAAACCAAGACATGGTCTACTTCCATAGGATTGGAAGAACTGCACGTGCAGGAGAAAAAGGCAGGGCAATCACGTTAGTATCTTACTCTTCAATTGGTGATTTCAAAGCAATATCAAGCCAAACTAAGGTCCAGATGAAAGATCTAAACAAAGAACTGGGAATTGCAGTAAACATTCCAGATCCATTAAAGAGGGAGGTAAGCCACAGACGAAGTTATGGAAGATCTGGTGGATATAGATCAGGTGGAGGTTATGGTAGATCTGGAGGTGGCGGTTATGGAAGACGTGATGATAGAAGAGATGATCGCAGAAGATCTGGCGATAGAAACTATTACGGCTTGCGAAGTCGCTGGTAGAAAACCGTTCAATATATTTAGGGATTCAGAATTTTATAATACATGGATAAAGCAAAACCTGTAAATTCACAGAACTGGGAAAAAGAGGTCATGGCTTCTCAAATTCCTGTGTTTGTAGATTTTTGGGCTGAATGGTGTGGTCCATGCAGGATGGTAAGTCCTGTAATCGAGGAGCTAGCCAGTGAATATGCAGGAAAGATCAACTTTGTCAAGGTTAATGTTGATGAAAACAATGAACTTGCATCAAAGTACAATGTCTTTAGCATACCAACACTAGCATTATTCAACAAGGGCCAAGTTGTAGCACAACAAGTAGGCGCTGCATCAAAAGGTTCCTACAAGAATATGATAGACAACGCTCTTTCAAAAATCTAAACCTCATTTCTTCTTTTTTAGATCTAAAATAATTAATACCGGTCAAGGAAACAATCCACATGTCATTTGGTGATATTGATACTCTAAACCTTCTATTTGACAAATTACAGAATTTGCTAAATGACACCCAAGGATACTATGAATCGTTTCTAGATGCTAATACCATGTACAAGCAAGGAAAATTAACAGACAAGGAATTCTTTGAGAAACTTGGAGATTATGTTGTATCGTATTCTTCACTAGAGTTTTTGTCTGTCAAGGTAATCTTTGAGTTAAAAAAATCGCTTGACAAAATAGCAGGTGGGCGCACCTCTGGTGGCTCTACTATGGCAAGTCCAATGCCTCCAGGAATGGGACCACAAGCATCACATGTTACCGCATCTACATTGCCAGGTCCTGGCCAGCCTCCATCAATTATTTCAGCTGCAGCAGCTTTTTCAACACCTGGTGAACTTCCACGACCCGATCCGTCACTCTTGCCAAAACAAAGCTCAAGTGGTCCTGTCTGCAATTCCTGTGGCTCTGCTCTAAAGGCTAATGCTAAATTCTGTCCCAAGTGTGGAAATAAAATCTAGCAAAAAATTCTGATACTGTCTAGTCTTGGTTTGCACCACATTCAGTACAGAATTTTGCAACTAACGATAATTTTGAGCCACACTCTGGACAAAATTTTGAGTTTGCTTCAGTTGAAGTGTTCACGCTACCATATAGGCCACCCATTGTTTTCATTGCACCTGTTGGCACAAATGTATCATCATCTACTAGAGGTGTTGGAGCAAAATCTTTCTCTTCCACAAAATTCATTATCCTAGGCATCTGTTGACCAGGATTTTTTGGATCAGGTACCATGTCCCCTAGCCAGAATGCAAATCTAGTTAGTGTAAGCTCTGGTGTGGAAAAAGTCAGTGTGTGACTTGACATGTAATCGTCCGCCGCAGTCTTACCGTTGAATACTTTCATTAAATGAACTAACTGGAATGGTTGTATATTGTTTTTTGTTTATGGAGTATATGATATATGGAAATGAGCATATCGTCAAGCATTGTGTTTAGATATTTAGGATGTTCATAACAATCAGGCATATGACAAGCATTTTTCACATATGAACCGGAAGTAAGATTCTATTCCGCAAGATGCCAATTAACCTGTAGGTGGAAATTCCAGAAAAATCCAATCATTAAAGACGAGATGGTAAATATTCGATGAGAATATGTTAAGGCATGAATGAGGTCAGAGAGAAAAATAAGGGATCCAAAAGCGATGATTATTAGAAAATTTGTTAAAATGTAAACGTATGATTTATCAGCATGATCTAAATACTATTACTGATAAATCATATCAGTTGGAACTGTCACCAAAATACTAGTCGTTTTTGGTCTTAAGTTCCAATCTTTAAAATCTTCTTGCATCTTTGGCATAATTCAAAGCGATTTGGTGGACTCATTCATAACTTTTGAATCGATCTGTATGACTCTAAGACTTTCACAAATCTGTGTCCAAAGGAATTCATTGGTAGAGTATAAAGTGTCAGAATGAACCTGTCTGGGCCTCATAGATAAGATGAGGTGGACCGAGGGGGATTTGAACCCCCGACATCCGCGTTGCGAACGCGGCATCACTACCACTAGACTACCGGCCCTTTTGTTATCAAGAATATCATCCGCTTTTATTCATTTACTCAAAGAATAATACTGGGTTTTCAAGCAAAATGCATGATGACCGTAGATGCTGTAATCACAGGGTCACATGTTATTCTTCAAAATGGAATGGTGGACAAGAACATTGTCATAGATGAAGGTAAAATTGTTGGTCTGACAAATGATATTCCTCAATGTGATCTCAAAATAAAAGCAGACGGCTTGGTCTCGCTTCCTGGTGTTATTGATCCTCACATACATTATGGTGTATATTCTCCAATTGACGAAGCAGCTATCACTGAATCTAAAGTGGCTGCAATAGGTGGGGTTACCACAATGATGCGAATGCTCAGACTGAGTGGCTCGTACAAGAAAAATCTAGATCCACAACTTGTTGAAAGCTCCAAGACTCATTATGTTGATTATTCAATTCATGCCTCTATACTTCACAAAAACCAAATTGATGAAATGGAATTTTGTAAAAGTAAAGGAATAACGTCATTTAAGATATACATGAATCTTGGCGAACAGGTGGGCCATGTCTATATGGATATGCAGCCTGGCGAAAAGTTTCTGCGTGAAGAGCAGGTAGAGATGACAACTGACATAATTGAAAAAATAATTCAAAGAGCTGCATCCATGAATTGCACAGTTCTTGTCCATGCAGAGGATTACCAAATGTGTTCATGTGGGATAAAGACTGCAAAAGAGAAAAAAATGGACGGCCTTGCGGCATGGTCACAAAGTAGACCTACAGAATCTGAGGTCAAGTCGATCACTACTGTATCTAAAATTGCAAGAAAGTATGACTGCAATCTCTATTTTGTGCATATTGGCTCTAGTGCTGCAATTGATGCAATATCTGGAGAAAAGAAAAACGGAACCAAGATTCATGTCGAAACATGCCCACACTATTTGACGTTATCATACGAATCGCAAAAAGGATATCTTGCAAAAGTCATGCCTCCAATACGTTCCACCACCGATGTGGAATCTGTCTGGCATGAAATACAAGTTGGCAAAATAGATACCATTGGAACAGATCATGTAGCAAACAGACTGAACCTAAAGTTGGGTGGAGAAAACATATGGAGTGCTCTTGCAGGATTTCCGGGAATGGGTACTATGCTTCCTATATTGTTAAGCGAGGGAGTTAACAAGGGAAAGATAAATCTCCAGCAATTGTCAAACATGACCAGTCTTAATACCGCGCAAATATTTGGAATGTATCCCAAAAAAGGAACAATCCAAAAAAGTTCTGATGCCGACATTGTTCTAGTTGATCTAAAAAAAGAGGGAAAAGTGTCTGCTGAAACTATAGATGGTTTTTCTGACTATACTGTCTACGAAGACTGGAATCTCAAGGGATGGCCTGTGAAAACAATTGTTCGCGGAACTGTAGTTGCTGAGGATTTCAAGATTGTTGTAAAACCTGGTTATGGCAAGTTTGTCTCAAGGCCACAAAACTGACCTTAACACATCTTTTGTTAAATGGTTATAAAACCAGACTTCATTGCTGATAGTGCAATGTTCAAACCAAACAAAATGAACGTAACTGTATACAGTGACAGCATTGCACCCTTTAACACTTTTTCAGATACCTTCTTTTCAATTATTGTATGAACAAACTTACCTCCGTCCAATATTGGCAATGGCAACATGTTGAATATTCCTATGAAAAATGACAACATCCAGAGCCACAGTAGAAACATGAAGACCTCAGGGCTCCAGTGAATGTAATACGGAACAACGGGCTGGTATGATGGAAGCGCTGCTCTTAAAATTCCAAGCATTCCTTTTTGCGGATCATCCTTGGAAGGAGTAGTGACAACAGGAATCTGCATAGTTTTTCCATCTCTTATTATTGAAACCATGGCAGTGTCTCCAGCCTTTAATTTTATCTTGGCAAAGTCCTGCGGAAGAACGACGGAATTTCCATCTATTGCATTTATAATGTCGTCTTTTTGCAGTCCGGCTTTTTCAGCACCAGAACCTTCTGTAACTGAAACTATTGGAACTCCAAGGGGCGCGTTATAAAATACTCCCTTGATTGGGTCTGGCATGATAAGGGCAAATGATGGATTGAATATCAACAGTCCTGCAATTATGAATGAAAACAAAACATTTGATGTAGCTCCTGCACCAATTACTCGAAGGCGTGAGATTTTTTTTGCCTTGACAAACTCTTCCTCATCAGGCTCGACAAATCCTGCAAATAGTGCAATAAAAACTGCAAATCCTCCTGTCTTGATCTTTATCTTTTCTAATGTAGCAACAATTCCATGTGCACCCTCGTGTATGACAAGTACAATTGGAACTGAAAGCAGAAAATATGCAATGTTTGCACTTGACTGGATTGTAACTCCTGGTATCAGCACTGTCATCTCCGAGAATGATTCTGGCTTTACAAAAAAGTTAGACAGGTTGGAAGCAAGGTACCAAAACGCAGCCCCCATCATTATAAAACCCAAAACTACACTTGTGTTGGAAAAAATTCTGGTTGCACGCTGAGTTCTGTTGAGAATTCTTGAGAGTATCAATTGCACATTCTGGTTCTTGTAAGTCAAACTGTATGGCTTTATCTCAAATCCATGTTTGTCAAGTTTTGAGATCTTTGCAACTGTAAATACTACAACCCATGCAATCAAAACATAGATAATAGAATTGTGCGTCAAAAATTCAAAAGCCAAATTAATTGATACTCTTTTTAGTCAGGGCAAATTTATCAGTTGCTATGGGAATTATCATAGTTTCAACATATCCTGATAAAAAATCAATTTCTAGAGTAGCACATGTTGTGGTAGAAAAAAAATTGGCAGCTTGTGTGAACTATGTCAAAATAAACTCTATTTATTCATGGAAAGGCAAGATTAAAGATGCTGGAGAATTTTTAGCACTTTTTAAAACTACTATAAAATCAAAACAAAAACTCAAAGAAGAGATAGCAAAGTCTCATCCATATCAGGTACCAGAAATTGTAGAACTCAAGATGGATGATACTAATATACCATACATGAAATGGCTTGAAGAGTCAACTTTGGGGAGCAAACCTAAGAAGCGAAATAACTCCTCCAAGAGACGAAACCCGTAACCCAGCATCCGTGGTAGAATCCACTGCGTACACCTCGACTCCTTTTGATTCGACCTGGTTGAGAAACTCTATTATTTTGTCTTCATCTTGTTTTTCAAAGATCTTGTCTGAAAATACAAGAGACTCTACTGCACCAATCTCATTTGCCTTTGCAGTCTCATCAAAGCCCATAGTAAACTTGTTACTCTTCTTGTTGGCCCTTGCCATGGTTTCATCTAGTATGGCAGATACCTTTGCAATCTTGCTGGTATCAAGTGTCTGCTTCATGATGTCTGATTTTATAAAAGTGTAAATCCCATCCTCCCCTGAAGAATCTATTCCATCCACCACCTGTACCTTGTGTCCTTTGATAGACGGAATCTCTGCAAGAAAATTCCCCAATCTCTTCTTGGTCTCGCCTGGTCCAAATATTACTATACTATCTTCATCTCTTATCAATGTCGAAATTGCACTCTGGACATCCTTGAAAAAATCTTGGATATTAAATTTGGACTTGTATCTCTTTCCACTTGCACCAGAGTACATGTTTGGTAAAAGTTTGAGATGTGTACCACTTAATCTTCCCAAGCCGCAGTCTGTAGTGTCTATTGCAACAAGAAGAAATGCACCATGATCTTTTTTTCCAAAGATCAACTTTTGCTCAATATCGCTCCAATTTTTTTTAATTAGAGTAACAGCATCGCCAATTTTTAATGTCAGTGAATGATGTGATCCTTTGCTTACTGATGGATTGTCTGATTCTGATATGGTGCCCTGGACCCTTAATCTGTCTACCACTTCGTCAATAGAAATTTTTTCAACATCGAGTGCTATGCGAATCTTGACCCTTTCTCCCTTATCGGGTCTTGAAAAATCCTTTTCTTGTTTGACAGCCCTTGATGTGTCACCAATTATTCTGTCCCCTCTGCCTATGACACGACGTAGTGTAAAGAGATCATCTGATTCCTCCGGTATCAGGGCAACTGTATTATCGTCTATCTTTTTAATGATCAATCTAATACCTTTGTGGAACTATAATAAAAAAGAAAAGTAATCTAGTTTGTCAACTCGTCAGTCTTGACTTCTTTCTTTTCTTCTGCCTTTTTTCTCAAGTAATTCTGGACCCATTCCTGTGTCAGGACACCAGATTCGGTCAAGTTAACAAGCGTATTGGTTGAGGCCTCCCCCATTACTTTGCCCGTGTTTCTTCTTACCTGCCTCCACTTTAGATTCGTATTACCGCTTTTTGACGAGTATATTATGCCAAGCACTTCTTTTGCATTCACAAAAGTCATGTCCCGAATCTTTTTCAGAGTAACCTTGTCTGCAGCCTCTACGTAAATTGGGCCAGGCGATGCCTCACGTTCCGGGAACACTTCGTAATCCTCTAGGTAACTTTCAGGAATAAATGAGTTACAAGTGCTCAGGATTACAAACTTCCTAAAACTTTCAAGAGAACACGTTGCATCTATTGCTACCATTTGTGTAAACAATGCTCTCGCCTTTTATCAAGCTTCTTGAAAGACTCAAGTAGGAACAAACAAAGTTGTTTGGTTGCAGGCGTTGATGACCAAATCCCTTTGACTTGATGAGAAGGATCTTGAGTTCTGAGCCTGCACTGGATTTTTATCAGTAACTAACTCTATTGTTATCATGAAATCAATTACTGAATATCTTACATACACTGTTCCATCAAGGCGGGGATTTGTAAACATAACACCAGAGGTAAGAAAAATAATTCAGAAAAGTGGCATAAAAGAAGGCCTTTGTCTGATCAACGCCATGCACATTACTGCAAGTGTCTTTATCAATGACAATGAAAGTGGATTGCATCAAGACTATGAAAGGTGGCTAGAAGAGATTGCACCACACGAACCAACATCACACTACCAACACAACAAGACAGGAGAAGACAATGCCGATGCTCATCTCAAAAGGCAAGTAATGGGAAGAGAGGTTGTAGTGGCCATAACCAAAGGCCAACTTGATTTTGGTCCATGGGAGCAGATCTTTTATGGAGAATTTGACGGCAAGAGACCAAAACGTGTTCTTGTTAAAGTGATAGGAGAATGAGTTTAGGATAATGAGCCTCTCTTTTGGGCTCCTTCTTCTAGTGGTTTTAGCTTGAAGCTTTGTTCATGGTTCTGTGCACCATGACTGCATTTTACGCAACCCACTTTGAATCCATTACTGTCTTTGACAAAAGTTTCACAGCCGCAAAAACAAGTCATTTGGTTTTATGTGTCATCTCTCTGATATAACTTATTTCAATCAGTTCTTGCAACAGTTTCCGCGTGGAATGTCATGATTGTGTGGGCATTTTCTCGGATGTTTGAGCATTGTACATAGTGCATCTGTGAATTGTGCATTCATGTGGTGTTCAATGCCGCAAACCATCTCCTCGTCAATGTCTACCTTTAGAGCACTGTCCATGAGTACCTCAAGCAGTCTACTATTTCGCATCATGTTGGAGCCTATCTCTTCACCATTTTTAGTAAGCGAGACTCCGCTTTTGTTATAATTTACAAGTTTTGATTCATTTAGTTTTTTTAGCATCTGCACTACACTTGGCTGTCTTACATTTAGCATCTTAGCAATGGTACTAATTTTTACAGGATCTCCACCTTCCTTGATGTGCCATATTGCTTTGAGATACATCTCAACATGTTCTGCCTCGGCAGTTCCAACAAACAAGACTTCTTGATCTTCCATGAATGATATCTTACCTACTTGATTTTACATCTTTTGATTCTTTTAAGAGATATTCAAAATATTCACGGGCAAAGCCTGCCAAGCCAGAATGGTCTGCCCATATGGCAACTGCCTCCTTTGTTCCAGTAGTGCCAAGCTCCTCACCAAGCAGTAAAACTACGTATCTTTTATCAGAAATGATTCCCCCGCCAAAGAGACCCTTCTTCACTTTTACCGTTGCTAGTCTTGACAATGACTTTAACGTATCAGCTTCAACATCTTCTGAAACTAGAATTGTGATATCCACTCCTCTGTCATGCAATAGCCTGATTTTTGGCAAGGCTTCTTTTGCTAATTCTTCTGCAACCTTGGGGATGGCAATCATGACCTCATTTCTACAGGAATCTACCATCTCTAGGATCTTTGTTGCAATGTTTATCACACCTGAAATTATCCAAATATCTGGTCTCTCACTTATCCCGCTTTGCTCGTAAAGCGGAGTGAGTTCCTTGAGTACTATGTTTTCATTATTTCTAAATTCTGTTTCAAGTTGCTGCTTTGATGTCTGTATTGCTGTAGCAGGAGATTTTGCAAAATATTGGGTCGGTCTTGAATCATCTGAGCCTATCCACCCCTTCTCTTCTAGGGTGCCTAGAACCTCATAAATTTTTGAATACGGCACCCCTGATTTCTGACTAAGATCGGATGCAGTAATTGGGCCTGTTTTTAAGAGTGAAGAATATGTCTTGATTTCATAGCTTGTAAGACCAATCTTTTCCAATGCTTTTCTTGCCTTGTCAGAAAGACTCAATGTGATATGATCGGGGCTCTTTTGATATATATGTCTAGAATCGGTTTTCTGTGAGGGATGATCTACCTATTCATCTGGTGTCTTGTAGGAAATGGATTAAATACTATCTCCTAAGATATGCGTATAAGATATGGAACTAATTCAGATATCTAATCAAAAGACTCCTACTCTAGGAAAGAAATCCACTATAAGATTTACCCAGAGTATCTGTCCTGAATGTAATATGATACTTGATGCAGAGGTATTTGAGAGAGATGGCAAGGTCTTCATGACAAAGACTTGTCCAACACATGGTGAATGTGAAGAACTCTATTTTGGCTCTTATGACATGTATAAAAAATTCAGTACCTACTGGATTGACGGCAAGGGTGCACATGCTCCAAACGTAATGATTGACAAATGTTCATGCCCTAACAACTGTGGTCTGTGCTCTAATCACTTGTCACACAGTGGACTTGCAAACATGATAGTTACAAACAGATGTGATTTGACATGCTGGTATTGCTTCTTCTATGTGAAGAAGGGACTAGAAGGTGCGTACATGTATGAACCATCACAAGACCAAGTAAGAGCAATGATGAAGACACTAAAAGCAGAAAGACCCATTCCAGGAAACTCTATGCAGATTACTGGCGGAGAACCAATGCTCAGAGAAGACATTGTTGATGTTATCAAAATAATGAAGGAAGAAGGTGTTGATCATATCCAGATGAACACAAACGGAATAAGATTTGCACTAGACCCAGAAGCAATGAGAGAGGTAAGACTCGCAGGTGTCAATAATTTGTATCTCAGCTTTGACGGTGTTACACCAAGAACCAATCCAAAGAATCACTGGGAAATTCCATATGCATTAGAGAGTGCAAGAAAGACAGGAACCACTGTAGTATTTGTTCCGACAGTCATCAAATCAATCAATGACCATGAATTAGGTCCAATAATTAGATATGCTCAAAAGAACCTGGATGTTGTCCATGCAGTAAACTTCCAACCAGTATCACTGACTGGAAGAATGGGCAAGAAAGAACGTGAAAAATACAGAATCACAATTCCAGATTGTATACAAAGAATTGAAGAACAGACAAATGGAGAAGTAACAGTAGATGACTGGTTCCCAGTTCCAAGTTGCATGCCTCTAACAAATGTAATTGAAGCATTCTCTAGCAAACCAAAGTATGAACTCTCAATTCACTTTGCATGTGGTGCAGGTACATACATCTTTGAAGACGCAGAGACAAAGAAGTTTGTCCCATTGACAAGATTTGCAGACATTCAAGGAATGTTAGAACTCTTTGAAGACAAGGCAGAGGAAATCAAGTCTGGAAAGAACAAGTATTTCACAATGCTCGAAGTAGTAAGAAAACTTTCAAGCTTTATTGATAAAAAGAAACAGCCAGCAGGCCTTGACCTTGCAAAGATGTTCGGTAGCATTTTGATGAAGAGATCATTTAATTCTGTAGGTTCATGGCATGTCAAAGGCTTGTTCTTGGGCATGATGCACTTCCAAGACAAATATAACGAAGATCTTGAAAGACTTCAGAGATGTGATATACACTACCTTACTCCAGACTTGAGAATTGTTCCATTCTGCGCATTTAATGTAATTCCAGAATGGTATAGAGACAGAATTCAAAAGAAATATTCTATATCTGTAGAAGAATGGGAGAAGCGAGTTGGAGTAAAACTCGAAGATGGCCTCTATAGAGGAATCATGAGAAGAGGCTCAGGTGATGAGCTTGCAGCTGGCTGTGCAAAGAGCCAGATGATGCATGAAGCATCACAAGCTTTAATGTAAATCCAACTACAATTTCACAACCTAATCTAATACCTTATTAGATCAATAACTAAAGTTTACATTAATGCGTGTTCTGATTATATCGCCAACACAAACAGGTATAGGAGGAATTGCTCAACACGTACAAGGCCTCACTAACTTTCTAAAAATAAATAATCATGATGTGGATGTTATTTCATCTGAAAACACATTTACCTTGCCAATGAAAGGGCTCAAAAATCCAAGCTTTATGATATCTGCATTTTTGAAAACAAAATTCAAGAAAGGACATGATATTGTACATGCACATAATTTACCATCCGCATTACCCATGAAGCATGCATCTGGTAAGAAAATACTAACATTGCATGGAGTCTACTCAAAACAGATTGATGTATTATACGGTAAAACTACTAGTAATATCTCCACTTCCTATGAAAAAAATGCATTAACATGGGCAGACGCAATAACTGTAGTATCAAAAGAATCTTA
Source organism: Nitrososphaerota archaeon (assembly GCA_028867275.1). Classification (GTDB taxonomy): domain Archaea; phylum Thermoproteota; class Nitrososphaeria; order Nitrososphaerales; family Nitrosopumilaceae; genus Nitrosotalea. Next base: position 8,469 of record JAGWGU010000007.1, on the reverse strand, counting down.
TGATTATTATACAAAATTAGGATTCAAGGTTTCTCTTGTACCGAATGCAATTGATATCGCATTATTGCCTAAAAAAAAGGAAAGGCTGTATGATAAACAAATAATTTTTGCAGGAAGGCTCTCAAAAGAAAAAGGAATATCTGACTTGCTAGAAGTATCAAAAAATCTTCCAAAAGACATTCATCTTTTAATATTGGGTTCTGGTCCCGAGGAAGAAAAAATAAGACAAGTAACAAAATTGTATTCAAATATTCATTTAATGGGCCATGTAGAAAAAGAAAGAACCATATCTTTGATAGGCGGTTCTGATATCTTAATTCAACCATCTCTTGTTGAAGGAATAAGCTCTACACTTCTTGAGGCTATGGCTTGTAAAACACCCATAATTACAACAAATGTAGGTGGTAACAACGAATTGCTTGAAAATAACAAAAGTGGTATTATGATAGAACCAAACTCTCCACAAAAGATATTGGAAAAATTAATTGAATTGTTATCTGATAAACAAAAATCGATTAATCTGAGTGAAGAGGCATTTAACAAAGTACAAAAATATGATTGGTCACACGTTGGAAAACTTTACTTGAATATCTACGAATCTCTGTTGTAGTACAACCTTTTTTCTTGATTATGTTGTTTATAATATGTTAATACGGTGTTGATAAAGTAATCTGATAATAAAAACCAGAGTGTGATTGTAACTATTGATTTTTTAGGTTTAGGAATCTATTCTTATTTGTTGCAAGATTTAAAGATGTGATTGTAAAACCATCATTATGAAATTTCTTGTAACTGGCGGTGCTGGATTTATTGGCAGTCATCTTATAGAATATCTGGTAAAACATAAACATTCTGTTGTCGTTGTTGATGATTTACATAGTGGAAAACTTGAGAATATAAGTAACTCAAAACACCAAGTGGAGTTTTTTAAATTAAATATTCTTGAACAAAAAAAACTAAAAGAGATTGCCAAAAATGTAGATGGAATATTTCATGAAGCATCTCTCACCTCAGTACAAGAATCTTTTAAAAAAAAAACTGAATATTACAATGTTAATGTTATTGGTACAGAAAATATTTTCATGATTGCTAAAGAGTTGGGAATAAGAGTGGTATTTGCTAGTAGCGCTGCAGTTTATGGAAATATAAACAAAATTCCTATTACAGAAAACTCTGAGCGAAAACCACAAAACCCTTATGGAGAAACTAAAATGAAAGCAGAACTACTTGCAGAAAAGTATTCACAGCTTGGAACACAAATAATAGGATTACGATACTTTAACGTTTATGGGCCGAGGCAAAATGTTGCATATGCTGGAGTGATAACAAAATTTCTGGAAAATGTATCTAAACATAAACCTCCATTAATACATGGAGATGGTTTGCAGGTAAGAGATTTTGTATATGTAGGAGATGTTGTGACAGCTAATCTACTTGCAATGAAAAGTAAGACAAAACAAAGATTTTTCAATATTGGAACTGGAGTAGCAACATCAATTCTTGACCTCGCTACAATGATTATAAATGCATCTGGATTATCTATTGTGCCTATTTATGATGCTCCTCTTGTAGGTGATGTATACACAAGCCAAGCTGACATATCACTAGCAAAATCATTGCTTAAATGGAAACCAAAAACTAAATTAGAAAATTGGATAACTACATTTGTTCGCTCTATGAACAAGTAAAAATATAATTCATTATGTGGTATTTATGAGAAATTAAGGTTGCTTAAATAACTACTCTGGATTGTATTGAAAACTATCATAACAATTAGAGTCTGATGTGTCATGGTTGTAGGAATTTAATCTATCCACTCTTGAACTGTCCTTTTTATCAAATGAACATTTCTATTCGATAAATCTTTTGAATGTTTAATGTTGTGTACCTTCCCCTGAATAGTAGATGTGAACTTCTTTGTTTTTCTGAAATACGATGACAGAAAATGATGATTTTTTACAAACTTTTTTATTTTTCTAAAAGATTGTATAGTATCCAAGTCGTTGAAATTTTTGTTCTTCCAATTATGAATATAATCCGATTGTTGAACATTATCATGTGAAAAGTTTCTTATTTTTTTTGTCCGAACAAGAACATAAACTTGCGAACAATTTTCTAGAAGCCGTCTAATTCCGTTCTCTGGTTTCTTAACTTTATACCAATGTTTATTGTCATTTAAATCTGCAAAGAAAACTTCCGTTTCAGCATATCCATTATCTTCTGAATAAAGTGAATAAAATAATTCTGGAGAGAACTGCCAAAATCCATGGCCGCACCAATTATTTGCAGGAAGAACATGAAGTATTACTCCACCATCATGGCACATCGTTGAGAGATTTTTTAATGCTTGAGGGAGATTAAAGATATGTTCCAGACTACCGAAATCAATAACTGTGTCATACTTGTGTTCATGATTGATTAGATGAGGTGGGAGCGGTTTATTCATATCGCATATGTGCGTTGCTCCTTCATAATCCGAAAAATCATATGAATCTACATTCACAGCTCCAAAATTAATACGTAAGATCTCTTCACAAAATACTCCGTAATCTACTTCTTTTGTAAGATTAAGTATTTTTTTAATGTCTTTTTTCCTAGGAATGGCTATTGATTGCCTTCCAATCATTGCAGTTTTCCCAAATCTCCCACTCCTCTTTAATGCATATCTTAAAAAATTTAATCCATGTATGTCAATTCCCATTTTTTCAAAATTCCTGATCTTTACTCATATAATGTAACACAAACTCTACTTTAGGTGGACAAATTAAAGAGTTTCCTGTCTTTCCGTTTGATAAGAAAAACATAAACATCTAACAAAATTTATGCTTGACATACTATAATTACAAGTTTCAGTGATAACTTGAAAGAAACTAGGGATCAGCATGATTTCTTATTGAAGAAGAAATTTCTGCAAAACCGTTTGTAATATATTGTATATTGTGACTATATCTGTATTAACGATGGAAAGTATTATTCAGAAAAAGCTGATTTATTAATTCTTATGAGTAAATTTCCAACAACTATTTTTATCTGGTATATTTTATCAAAACAATGAAAGTTCTGCTTGTTGGCGGTCTAGGTTTTATTGGAAGAAGATTCATAAGAAAATATTCTAATTTTCATGAGGTTATAGTCTACTCCAGACACAAAGATATCTTGGCAATTCCATATCTACTGAATAAAGTTATATTTGAAGAGGGAGAACTGTACGAGAATAAAATTTTTGACATATTGAAAAAACATAGGCCAGATGTAGTGATTCATTTAGCAGCGTTAACAGGTTTGAAAAAATGCAATGAAGATCCTGAAACTGCTTTTAAGACCAATGTGTATGGAACATTTAATGTAATTACTGCATGTTCAACAATAAAATGCAAATTAATTTTTATTTCATCTCGTGAGGTATATGGGGAAACCATACATGATGAAAGTAAAGAAGAAGACCCTACAAATCCCAATAATGTATACGGCATAACAAAAATGCTCGGTGAAATATTGGTAAAACAAGAAAATCAGAAACATGGCTTAGATTATACAATTTTACGACTTACAAATGTTTATGGTCCTGAAGGAGATCAATATGGATCTCAAGTGATTATAAAAGATGCGATTACCAAGCATAAAATTACTATGCTGGGAGGTAATCAAAGGTTGAACTATGTTTATGTTGATGATGTGGTAGAAGTGATTAATTTGGTTTTAGACAATAAAAAATCCTCAGGAGAGATTTTCAATGTAGGCTCTAAGAATACCATGACAATAGAAGATTTCACTAAAGAAGTCTCAAAGATAGTTGGTACAAATCTGGCAATAGAATATTTACCAATGAGGGAGGCTGAAACTATTAATTTTAAACCGTCTATTGACAAACTTGAAAAAATTCTGGGATATACACCAAAAACTTTGATTGAGGATGGAATTAAGAAAACAATACAGTGGTATTTGGAAAATTAATGTCTACGAAATAACAATTCATTGTAGACGCATTCATACTTTAATGCTTCCTCCTCAACTCTGGGTGGATCAGTAATATTTTGTTTCAATTTTACAATCAAGTCTGGATTAGCAGATATTTCTGCAATTATTTTGGCAAGTTGATCTACGTTTCCAATATCGAAAAGATAACCATTGATTCCATTCTTTACCGCCTCAGGCAAACCTCCAATTCTTGATGCTATAATTGGTTTTCTATATGCCAATCCAATCTGCATCACCAGTGGATAAATTTCCTTATATGTTGACGGAATCACCACTACAGAAATATCGCTCATAATTGTTGGCAGATCTTCATAATTAAATGTCCCACAAAATTCTATTCTTTTATCATCTTTAGCTAACTGCAAAAGCCTGGCAGTAGTAAAATCACCTTCTACTCCGCTTCCATATATCTTAAGCTTGATGTTCTTATTTTCATTTTTTTTAAAGGCATTAATTAATACATGTGCACCCTTTTCCCATGTCAATGACCCTATGAAACTAAAAACAATTTTATCGGGTTCCTTTTCTGGTTTTACATATGAATAATCCATCGAAAATGTGTTAAGATTGATCTCTTTTTTCCATTCATTTAATTGAAATGATTCTTGTAAAAATTCACAACCTGCAAAAATTTTATCTACGTTGTCAAAAAGAAATTTTGCATCCTTATATCTGGATAGAATTTTTTCATCATAATTACATATACTCATGCATCTCCGTCCCTCATTTGGTCCATCACATAGTTTCAAGTCCTTTGTAAGTAATCTTTGTGGACACAAAAGCCAATTGTCTGTTATTGTTAAAACAGTGGGAATGTGTAGATCCTTGCAGATCTTTACAACTATGCCCATCCGCATTGGGTGCGTAATGTGTACTATGTCAAATTTTTTTATCATGTCTATGAGATATTCTTTTAGCAGATCATTGAAAATAATGATATCCTTAATATGATCAGTTTTGAATGCAACTACTGGAATTGTTTCAAACTGGAATTCTTTTTTCATTACATGCTCATCAAGATGTTCAAAACCTTGGATGTTTTGGTTTGATTCATATGTTAACACAGAAACAAAATTTCCCATGAGTTGGATTTGTTTAGCTATTTGAAGAGTTAATCTTTCAGTTCCGGTATGATGCTCAGGAAAAAACTGATGAACCACATACAGTACTTTCATAGTGAGTCATCTAGAAGTTTTTTAAAATTAGTAAGATCTTCATCTGATGTTCTCTTTGTTTTGAAATAAAATGCAAATGCTCCTATATTTCTCCCTGATATTTCTGCAAAAATTTTGTAGAAGGAATCAATTAGTTTCTTCCTAATATTTTTTAGATTTGGATAAGTTTCTTTAATGAAATATTCAAAATCTTTTAATGAATCCACATATTGTTGCAAAAGGTAACTTTCTTGTTCTGCTTTATAATTTGTTTTAGTAAACTTGGTAAATAAATCATCAAGTATTTTGTCGGACGATTTGTATTTTTTTTTGTTCTTGTTCTTAGAAAATTTTAATAAATTACTAGTTACTAAGTAAAATGTTGTACTAATGTCATAATCTGCTTCATTTTGGTCTAATACGTCTATAGCATTACAAAGAGAAGTATAAAGTCCTAAAATGTGACTTGACAGGTCTACAAAACTTGATATTTTTAAAGTTTCGAAATCAATTTTTTTATATGCTGAAGAAGTATTAATTGCAAAATCATATCCATGTTTCAAATAATGTAGTGTTGTTCTTTCTTTAGAATAAATAACTCCTGTAAAATTCAATTGAACTATTTTATAACCTTTATTTAGAATTGTCATCAATATGTCTGGATATGGCGTATCTTGATTTTTATCCAATTTGTATTTAGAGAAAATTTTATTATTGTATAAAAAACAAGATTCAGTAATACTTGTAAGTATATCTTTTTCTTGATCGCTAAGTTGATTATTATTTTTTTCTAAAACTATTCTATCAGAAGTAAAAGAACCATATTTTTTTTTCAGAAAATAAGAATATGCTATATCTGAATTGACACTAGGAATTTCTCTTACAGACACAATTCCTATTTCTGGGTTATCCTGAAAGATCTTACAGCAATCATAAATCATATGGTCTGTTAAGGGCATGTAATGCTTGTTCATGAATAAAATTAAGTCATTTGATTCAGATGATGTTGATGATATGTTTAGGTTTATTCCCTTTTGAGTACTCATTTTGATCCTAAAAGAAGTTTGTTCATCTTTTTTTGGTATTACGACACCGACATTGAATTTTTGATTGTAGAAATTGACTTGCTTAGGACCTTCAGAGAACAAATGCTCCGCTAATATTGATTTCTGTTCATCTTGAACTTTGTTTGATGAGACATAATACGATTGAGGTGATTTTATTTTAAACTCTCTCCTCTTGATTTTTCCTTGAGCATGCATTAAAAATGAACCCATGCCTTCAGTTTTTATTACTTTTACACTGACCAATATGTTCTCCTTGAGAGTACGTACCGATCTATTTCTTAATAATTTGTATATCTTTGAACGACAGAATCGAATAATTTTATATCCTTTGTTTGCTCTAATTTTATTTAATTTGGTTCTACAAATGTCTAGTTGCGACTCTTTGAACTTGAGTAATTTTTTTATTATTGTTATATATCTTAATCTATCTTTTGAGAAATGTATAAAAAGTAAACCTAGGCCTGGAGTACCACCTAATTTGTCATCTATTATTTCCAATGTCTCGTGTTGTGATTTCATTTTTTTCCAAAATTCAGGCACCTCTCCTACATTCTCCTTTGGTCCTGGATTAATATCGTGAAATGCTATAAATCCTTCATCTGAAACCAGTCTACTATACATTTCAAAGTCTTTTTCTACGCCTTCTAATGTATGATCACCATCAATCAATATGAAATCAATTTTTTTTGTTTCAAGTATTTTTACAATATTTTTGAAAGTATCAGCACTATGAGAATCAGATCTTATGAGATGTAAGTTCTGTTCCTTGGTGCGAAATGATTTGTAAAAATCATTCTTCCAATCTGGATATAGTTCACCACCGAACTTTCCTTCAGGTAAATCTACACTTATGATTGTAGCCTTTGGATCGGCAGTTTTGCATAGTAAAAATAAAGTGCCTCCTGCTGCAGTTCCTATCTCAAGTATTGTTTTTGGTTTTAGCTCATAAAGAATTTCTAATAATAATTTAATTTCTTCTATTACCTGAAGAGGTGCAATGGTGTAACCATCATAACTAAAATTGAATACAAGATTCAAATAATCATTAATGGATCTACACTCTTCTGATTTTCTCTGTAATGTTGAAATCATATCTTCTATGCGAGAATGATTATTTGTTGATCTTCGTTTGTCTGGCATTTCACAGAAATAACTAGTGTTTATCCGTATAAGCCTTTCATCAGAATTTCTTTCTGATATTTATTTACAATCTCTACTTGAATTCTTATATTTGCAATATAGTTTGCAAGTTGTTACAAAATATCTGATAATATTGCCAAGAAATTACGATCAAGTTAGTATTTGAGATACAATCAATTAATAAAGTATAAAGAATGATTATAAAGAGTTAAGACAAGAATGAATAATGAACCATTAGTATCAATTATTGTTGTAAACTATAATGGAAAAAATCATCTTGAAAAATGTATGAAGTCTTTGTCAGAAATTGATTATAAAAATTATGAGATTGTATTGATTGATAATAATTCTTCTGATGATAGTGTGAAATTCATAACTACATCTTATCCAAAAGTTAAGATAATAACATTGGATAAAAATTATGGTTTTGCAGAACCAAATAATATTGGAGCAAGAAATGCAAGTGGTGAATTCATATTATTTTTAAATAATGATACTATCGTTACTCCAAATTTCCTTACTGCATTGATTAATGTTGTAAAAAGCGATCCCCAAATTGCAATATGTCAAAGCCTTTTACTACGACAAAATGGTGATGTTGATTCAAGTGGGGATTTTGTAGATACTCTTGGAATGGCATATAGTTCTCATCAACAACCTAGTGGAATACGACCAATTTTAAGTGCAAGAGGAGCTTCCATGTTGATTAGAAAAAATACATTTTTTGAACTTGGAAGTTTTGATAAAAATTATTTTGCTTCATTTGAGGATATAGATATTGGATGGAGAGCATGGATATGGGGACATCGTGTATTGTTGGTACCAGATTCCATAGTTTATCATCTGGGTGGCCAAACTATAGGAAAGATGAATGCGATAATGCGTTTTCATGGCCTAAAGAATTTACTCATAACACGTCTAGTAAACTTTGAATGGCCTTATGCAATTCGTGGTTTCTTTGGATTTTTTATAGTGCGATTAATGAAAAAATTTGGCGTGACAGTTAAGAATACGCCTACAGAAGGATTCAAAGGTAAAACAACTGGACCATCACTTCTCAAAACATTATTTCTAGTATTTTTTTGGATGATAAAGAATTTTGGTTATATATCAAAAAAACGAAAATATGT